>JAJLKS010000294.1:0-5096 GCA_033838765.1 Alphaproteobacteria bacterium | reverse complement strand
CACAATTACCACTGGAACGTGACGGGGCCGCAGTTCCGCTCGCTGCATCTCATGTTCGAGGAGCAGTATCGCGAGCTTTGGGCCGCGACGGACCTCATCGCGGAGCGCATCCGCGCGCTTGGCCGGTTCGCGACGGGCTCGGTATCGACCAGCACACCGTCGCAATCGAAGATGACAAGGGAGGGAGAAAACGAAAACGCCATGCCCGCTTATAACCGCGGACATGGCGCTTTCATCTTCAAATCTTGTGACAGCAGGTTACCGGGTCATTCGACGCCGGCTCACTCGACGGTGGCGCGGAGCATCCATGCCGTCTTCTCGCTCACATCCATACGCTGGACCATGAGATCGGCCGTCACCTCGTCATCGGCGTCGGAGGCGAGTTTGAAGAGATCGCGCGCGGTCTTCACGACCTGCTCATGGCCCTTCACAAGGTTCTTCACCATCTGCTCGGCGCTCGGCACGCTGTTATCCTCCTGAATGGAGGTCAGCTTGCCATATTCGGCATAGGTGCCAGGGGCGAACTGGCCGAGCGCACGGATACGCTCCGCGATCAGGTCCGTCGCGGCCCAGAGCTCGCGATACTGCTCCTCGAACATGAGATGCAGCGAGCGGAACTGCGGCCCCGTCACGTTCCAGTGGTAATTGTGGGTCTTCAGATACAGCGTGTACGTGTCTGCGAGCACACGCGCGAGACCTTCGGCGATCTCGTTCCTGTCAGTCGCTGCGATGCCTGTATCGACTTTCACGGTACACCTCCTTTTTTGTTCGACACATTATACAACCCATAATCAAGAAAATGCAAGATATATTAGAATTATTCTAATCTCTTGCAGGCACGCCCTGCGCCGCCGCTCTTACCGATGCCGCAATGCTGTCCTAGACTGGCACTGAAGCCCCAACCAAGCGGAGACCGGGATGTCCACCTTCATCGAATTCCTCGATCGCAAGCCCATTGAAATGAACCGGCGCCAGCTCGTGAAGGGCCTTGCGGCGGGCTATATCGTCGCGCTCGGCGGATGCGTGGAGAACAAGCAGCTCGGGCGGCAGCAGTTGCTGCTCGTCTCCGAGGCGCAGATGACCCAGCTTTCCGCCTCCGCATGGAATCAAATCCGCCAACAGCAAAAAGTTTCCAAAAATTCTTCGCTGAATCGCCGGTTGAACACTGTCGGGCCGAAACTGGTTCAGGCGGCGGGGCTGCAGAATCAGCCATGGGAATACACCGTGTTCCAGGGCGAGGAGGCCAATGCCTTCGTGCTGCCGGGCGGCAAGGTCGGCTTCTATGAGGGTATTTTCAAGCGGATGGAGAACGACGATCAGCTCGCCACCGTACTCGGTCACGAAATCGGCCATGTCGCCGCGCGCCATTCGGCGGAACGCTACAGCCAGCAAGTTGCGGCCGGCGTCGGCATGCAGGCGGCGCAGATTGCGCTGCAATCAGGCGATGTGACGGGCGCAGGCCAGATCGCGGCCATTCTCGGCGCGGGCGTGCAGTTCGGCGTCCTGCTTCCCTATTCGCGCACCCATGAACTCGAAGCCGACCGCCTCGGCATCGACTACATGCACAAGTCGGGCTTCGACCCGCGCCAGTCGCTCCGCTTCTGGCAGAACATGTCGGCCCAGCGCGGCAGCAAGGCGCCGCCGCCGGAATTCATGTCGACGCACCCCTCCGACCAGACCCGCATCGCTGCCCTCACCCAGCACCTGCGCAAGCTCGGCTATCAGGTGTGAGCGAAGCGAATGCCCAAACAAACAGGCCCCGCAGTGCGGGGCCTTTTCATTTGGAAGTACCCGCCCTCAGAGCAGGCTGGCGCAGAAGCGCTGGATGCGTTCGCAGGCGTCGGTGAGTTCTTCCGTGGACGTCGCATAGGAAATACGGAAGAAGGGCGAGAGGCCGAAGGCCGCCCCGTGCACGACCGAAATGCCCTCGGCCTCCAGCAGCGACAGTGCGAAATCCTCGTCCGTCTCGATCACTTTGCCAGTGGTCGTCTTCTTGCCGATGCAGCCCTCGCAGGAGGGATAGACATAGAACGCGCCTTCCGGCGTCGGGCATTTCAGGCCCTTCGCCTGATTGAGCATGGAGACGACCAGGTCGCGCCGCTCCTTGAATGCCGCCGCCCGCTCCGCGATGAAATCCTGCGGCCCGTTCAGCGCTTCGACGGCGGCCCACTGGCTGATCGAGGTCGGGTTGGAGGTCGACTGACTCTGCACTTTCGTCATCGCCTGGATGAGCGGCGCCGGGCCCGCGCAATAGCCGATGCGCCAGCCGGTCATGGCATAGGCCTTCGAGACGCCGTTCATGGTGAGCGTGCGTTCGTAGAGTCCGGGCTCCACCTCTGCCGGCGTCGCGAACTTGAAGCCGTCATAGGTGAGGTGCTCATACATGTCGTCCGACAGGATCCAGACATGGCTGTGCTTCATCAGCACATCGGTGAGCTTCTTCAGTTCGGCCGCCGTATAGGCCGCACCGGAAGGGTTCGACGGCGAGTTGAAGATGAACCACTTGGTCTTCTTCGTGATCGCCTTTTCAAGCACATCCGGCTGCAGCTTGAAGCCGTCCTCGAGTTTCGTTTCGAGCGCAACGGGCGTGCCTCCTGCGAGCTGCACGATATCGGGATAGGACACCCAGTAAGGCGCAGGAATGAGCACCTCGTCGCCCGGATTGATCGTCGCAATCATGGCATTGAAGATGATCGGCTTGCCGCCCGGCGCCACGAAGGCCTGGTTCGGCTGATAGTCGAGCCCGTTCTCGCGCTTGAACTTGGCGCAGATCGCCGCCTTGAGCTCGGGAATGCCGTCGACGGCCGTGTACTTCGTCTTGCCCTCGCGGATCGCCTTGATGGCGGCTTCCTTGATGTTGTCGGGCGTGTCGAAGTCGGGCTCGCCGGCGGCAAGCGAGATCACGTCGCGGCCAAGGGCTTTCAGGTCGCGCGCTTTCTGCGTAGCGGCAATCGTGGCCGACGGCTGAATGCGGTTGAGCGCGTCCGAAATAAAGCCCATGTGACATCTCCTGTTGGCGGGCGGAAAAGAACGGGCGCAACCTAAGCCTGCCCGTTTGCCCGCGCAACAGGCTTCCCTAGCCCCGGAGCCAATAAAGCACGAGCGCGACGAAAAGCAGCGCCGAACCGGCAATTTCGGCCACCGCCACACGGGCGATGAGGGGATTCGGGTCGCCCTGCAGCCGGGCAAACACCACGAAGGAGATCATGCTGGCAAAGCCGAGCACAAAGGCAGCGGGCTGCAGCTCGCGGCGGAAGGCGGCGGCGATCAGGAAAAGCCCGATCAGCCCCAGCATCACGGCCCGGTGCTGCATCAGGGTGAGGAGATCCGGGTCCGAAAAGTCGAGCCCGTAGAGACTGCGAAGCTGACGGGGGCCGCACATGCCAATGACCGGATAGGCGTTCAGAAGCCCGGTCGCGACGAAAATGACGCCGATTGCAATGCCGTACATGGCTTCACTCCGCCGGAATGGCGGCGATGTCGCGCACCGGCTCGCCGAACGTCATCTGCATGGGAATAACGCCCGCCCAGACGGGAAGCCCCATATCCTCCGCATCGTCGATGGGACCGCCCGTGCGCACCTTCGCCGCCACCTCGGCAAGCGGCAGCCGCAGCACTTCGGTCGCCTTCGCTTCCTGCGCATTGGCAGGGCGTTCGCCGCCCGGACGGCCTTCGCGCACCCGCGCCGTGAAGAGCGCCATGGCGCGGTCCTTTTCCGCGCCGTTGAGCACCTCCGCGCTCCCATGCGCCATCACCGAGCGATAGTTCATGGAGTGATGGAATGCCGACCGCGCGAGCACCAGACCGTCTACATGCGTGACCGTGAAACACATCGGTGCCCCCGCCGCGAGCAGTCTCATGAAGCGTGCCTTGCGCGAACCGTGAAAGAGCACGCTCTCCCCGTCGCGCACATAGAACGTGGGGAGCGCGACGGGCCCCGCCTCCGTCATGAAGCCGATATGCGCGAGATAGCCCGCGTCGAGAATGGCGTGCACGGTCTCGCGGTCATAGGCAGCGCGCTTCGCGACCTGCTTCACGCGATAGGGCCTGGATGTCCGGTAGTCGCTCATGAGAACCTCTCGTCCGGCGGCATTGAACCGGCCCGGACTATTTGCGCGAATTGGCTCTGTCGAAAGGTCCATTCTTCGAAATATAATGGAGCCATATTGAAACGGGAGACTCCCGATGCCCGCCACACCCCTGCCGCTCGGCACCATCGCGCTCGACGCGGACGCCGCCTCGCCGCTCTACCGCCAGCTCTATGACGCGCTGCGCGAAGCGATCCTCGAAGGCCGCCTCGGCCCCGGCGCACGGCTCCCCTCGTCACGCCTCCTCGCCGCGGAACTCGGCGTCGGCCGCAACACGGTGCTTGCGGCCTACGACCAGTTGACGGCGGAGGGCTATCTGGAAGGACAGGTCGGCGCGGGCACGGTTGTCGCGGCGACGCTGCCGGACAGCCTGTTGCAGCTCGACCGTCAGGCGCAAATCACGAAGCAGAAGCCCGCCAATGCGAATGCGCGGCAGCTCTCCAGGCGCGGTCAGGCGCTCTCGGCCACGCGCCACCTGACGCCGGGCTATGCACGGGGCATTGGCAAGCCCTTCCAGCATGGCCTGCCCGCTATCGACGAATTTCCGGCCATGCTCTGGAGCCGCCTCCTCGCCCGCCATTCACGCGACACGCGCACCACCCTCTTCGGCTACGAAACCGGGACCGGCGTCGAGGCGCTGCGCGATGCCATTGCCGCTTATGCAGGCGCGGCACGCGGCGTTACCTGCAACAGGGATCAGGTAATCGTGACCGTTGGCGCGCAGGGCGCGCTCGACCTCGCCGCGCGCATGCTGCTCGATCCGGGCGACGCGGTATGGGTGGAAGATCCCGGCTATCTCGGCGCACGCGCCGCCTTCACCGCAGCCGGGCTCGACATCGTGCCGATGCCCGTCGACGAGGAGGGGGCGGACCCGCGCCTCGTCTCCGACCGGCGGCCGCCGCGGCTGATCTACGTCACTCCCTCGCACCAGTACCCTTACGGCACCCGTATGTCGCTGGCACGCCGCGCGATGGTGCTGGATGCGGCACGGGCCTGCGGCGGGGTGGT
>JAJLKS010000293.1:0-2166 GCA_033838765.1 Alphaproteobacteria bacterium | reverse complement strand
CGGCGGCGGGCGGCATTCTCTATTTCACGGGCGGCGCCACCGGGCTGCAGGTCGCGCTTGGCGCACTGGCTGCCTCTGCCGTGACCATGATCGGTCAGCGCATCTATTTCATGTTCCGGGTTGCGCGCACCGTTCCGAGCGCGAAGCCTGTCTATCACGCAAGGTTCTGGATTGCCGCGTCGGCGCCGCTGGTGCTGGTCGAGGGGCTCTATCTGCTGATGACGAATACCGACATCGTGCTGCTTGGCTATTTTGCCGATCCGGACGATGTGGGTATCTATTTCGCGGCAACACGCATTGCTAACCTCATGGCGTTCATCTTTTTTTCCCTGAATGCGCTTGCCGTGCCGAAGTTTGCCGAGCTTCACGGTGCCGGCAAGCATGCCGAACTTCAGCGTTTCGTGCGCGGCGTGATCCACGCCATGTTCTGGCCCACCGTCGCTGCCGGGGTGTTTCTGCTGGCAGCCGGGGATTTCATTCTCGGCCTCTTTGGCGAAGGTTTCGAGGCTGGCTATCCGATGCTTGTGCTTTTGATGCTCGGCTTTCTTGCGCGCGCTGCAACCGGGCCGACTGAATATCTTCTCAACATGACGGGCAATCAGAACATTGTTGCGCTGATCTATGGTCTCGCCGCGGCGGGCAATATCGGTCTCAATCTGCTCATGATCCCTTCTTGGGGGGCGATTGGTGCGGCCGCCGCGACAGCCATATCCGTTCTGATTTCCACGTTCTGTCTGGCGGTGGCCGTTCGGCGCAGGCTTGGCATCACGGCATTCATCCTTACGACGAGCGGTGCGCGCGCACTGCCTGCGTCCTGAGCAAGGCACTTCCAATGACAGAAATCCGCCGCCCTCCATTCCGGATCGGTTCGACGAGGCGCATCGTTGAGGCCGATTTCACCGTCGAAACGCTGTCGCATGCGGCGCGCTACCTGCGAGAACGGCCGCCGAGCGCAGATATCATCATCCTTGAAAGTGCGGATGCGCTGGCGCCATACCGCGATGACATTGAAGAGCTGGCGCGCGCCGCCGTCGATTCCAATAGCCAGTATGAGTTCTATGCGCTGGCCGCTGCGATGGAGCATTTGCGTGGCGGCAAGGACGTGCGTGTGGCGCTGCTCTGGAGCGAGCCAGACGGGAGCGGCGCGCGCGAACTCCTCGGTGCGGTGCCATACCGTATCACTTACGGCCATCTCGGTCTGCCGCTGCCGGTCTGGCGCGCCTGGCATCATGTTCACAGCTATATCTGCACGCCGCTTCTGAAGCGCGGACAAGAGATGCAGGCGGTACGGCGCTTCCTGGCGCTGGCCGACCGGGCCGGTGCGGCCTTTGTCGAGTTTCCGATGTTCGAGGCGGGAGGCGCCTTTGACCATGCGCTGGGCGAGGTCGCAGAGCGCCAGCATCGGCATATCGCGGAGACAGACAGGCATGAGAGAGCATTTCTGAAGTCAGCTCTCACGGAAGAAGAATATCTGTCGGCGCATATCCGCAAGAAGAAGCGCAAGGAATTCAACCGGCTCTGGAACCGTCTGTCAGAACTCGGCGAGCTTCGGTTTTCAGTGCATAACGGGCATGACGCCGAAAACTGGATCGATCGCTTTCTCAAGCTTGAAGCCGCGGGCTGGAAGGGCCGTCGCGGCACGGCGCTCAAGGCCGATGCTGAACAACGCGCTTTCTTCGCAAAGCTTTGCCGGGGCGCTACAGCGCAAGGGAAGCTTCATTGCACGGAAATCACGCTGGACGGGAAGCCGCTTGCGATGCTGTCGAGCTTCCGCGCGGGCGACGGGCTCTACACGTTCAAGATTGCGTTCGACGAGGAGTACTGGCGCTATTCGCCGGGCGTTCTCCTCATGCTGAAACTGATCGGCGAAGTACTGCGCGATGATCGCATTTCATGGGCCGATTCCTGCGCAATCCCCGGTCATCCAATGATCGATCATATCTGGGCGGAACGCCGCGAAATGCGAAGCGTACTCGTATCGACCGAAACTTCGTTCTCTATGCCTGCGCTGAGATATGCCGCGACGGCAACGAGACTCGTGAAGACCCTCCGGACAAAGCTGCGAAAGCATTATCACGCCTTCCGCAAGGAGAAGGAAAATGAACCGAATGATTGAAGTTTCGTGTGACAGCGTGAAGGAGCCGATGCCGAAGGAAAGCTTCCGCG
>JAJLKS010000292.1:0-3673 GCA_033838765.1 Alphaproteobacteria bacterium | reverse complement strand
CCGTCGATCTTGGCGACCATCCGGTCCCAGTCGAGCAGCAGGTAGAAGGCGACAACCGGCGTCACCACGATCAGCGACAGCAGCGCCACGAATTGCAGGCCCTGTGAGCTTAGCGACGACATGAACTTCATCAGCCAGTCGAACGAGCCGCCGAGACTGTCGGAAATGGCCTGCTCGACATCCGTGCCATGCACGCCAAGGACGCGGCCAAGGCGGCCATCGCCAACGGTGATCAGCCATTCCTGCCCGCGCTGCAGAAGCCGCGGCATGATTTCGACGAGCGCAACAAGCTGGTTATAGAGAACGGGCACAAGCACGATCAGAAGTACGACGGTCACAAGCAGGAAAAAGACGGTGATGACCGCCGTCGCGGCAAGGCGCGAAAGCCCGTATTTTTCAAGCCGGTCGGCAAGCGGGTCGAGGAAATAGGCAATCGCCATGCCGGCGACGAAAGGCAGGAGAATGCCCTTGAGCGCCCATGTCAGCGCGATGAATACCGCGATGACCGAAGCCCATATCAGCGCCTGCCGCTGGATGCTCATGCGCTTCCCTTCCGAGGTCTATCGCCGGGCCGTCAGGCGCCATTGCGGTGCGGGCGCGGCAACCGGCGCAAGCGGCTCGCCGGGCAGGATTTCGGCACCTGAACTCTCGGCCTGCGACAGCTCCACATTCTGCTGCGCAAGCGACAGCGCCAGCATTTCCGGGCTCCCCTTGTGCGAGATCCGGATCTCGGCGCCGCGCGAGGAAATACCCGCCACTTCCATGCCCTGCACGAGCGGCGTCGAGGTGAGCCCCTTGCGGATGCCTTCCCATTCGGTGAGGTTCGCGAAATCGGCCTGCACCACCATGGTTGAAATGCGGCCATCGCGGACGATGATCTGGCGCTTCCATTGCGTGGAAAGCGAATTCAGCATGTCGGCGGCTGCGGTTTTCATCACATCGGCCAGTTCGCGATCCTGCCGCTCATAGGTGCCGGTGAGCGGCTCGCTTGCGCCGATGCCGCCGCGCCTCGTCAATGTGACGCGGAGGCCCGTATCGCCTGGCGTCGCCTCGGCGACGATGACTTCGTTGGCGCCGTAATTCGCGGCAAGGCCCGTGAGGGCCGCCAACGCTTCTTCGCTGCCCGAAAGCGCGGTCGCGGCGGGCACGGCATTGATTTCCATGATTTCGCCGATCGGCAGGATGAGCGGCGTCATCTCGTCGCCCGGCTCCAGCGAGGCCCAGGCGCCGCGCCACGGATTGTCGTCTTCCCAGAGGACCGGTTGGCCGTCACGGTGCAGGACCGGCAGGAGAAGCGCGGGCCGCGCCTGCGTCTCGCCGAAAGCGATATTCGCGCCACGCAGCAGGCGGCGGACAGCCTCGGGCTGGAAGCTCACGATCATCTCCGCGATGTAGCGCGTCGAGCTTGTCCGCTCGCTTGCGACCTGAAAGCCGCGGACCGCATTCTGCGCGGTCGCATCGTCGACTTCGGGCAGCGAGGGCCAGTCTTCGGGCAGGGTCAGCTTCCGCATCATGGCGGTAAGGGCAAGGCGCTGGCCCTCGGCCTGAGCGGCCGCGCGGGCCGCCGTGGCGCTCTCGGCCGTCTTGTCCACATGGATGCCGCGGACCGTGAAAATGTCGGCAGCGCTGGCCGAAGCCGCAAAACCCGTTGCGAGCAAGAGCGCCGCACACCAAAGCCTGAAAGCAGAAATCATGGATAGTGCCTTGATCCGTCGAGATATTCGGCGATTCAACAAGCCGCCTCCGGGCAGAGTACAACAAGCGCGCCCCACGGCGAAGGCGGCTTGCCGGGCTTTTTCGTCTTTCTCTTGCGCATGGGGGCGATTTCGGGTGATTTGGGCGCTTCCGAACCCCCTTGAGTCCCTTGAGAGACCTTATGTCCCCCACCCCCCCGAAGGACCGTCCGAACCGCTACACCTATGCGGCGGCTGGCGTCGATATCGATGCCGGAAACGAACTTGTTCGCGCGATTGGCCCGCTGGCCGCTTCCACCAAGCGGACCGGCTCGGACGCGGCGCTGGGCGGCTTTGGCGGGCTGTTCGATCTTGCGGCCTGCGGCTTCAAGGACCCGGTGCTGGTGGCCGCCAATGACGGCGTCGGTACCAAGCTCAAGGTCGCCATCGAGGCCGATATTCACGACACGGTGGGCATCGACCTTGTGGCCATGTCGGTCAACGACCTCGTGGTGCAGGGCGCGGAGCCGCTTTTCTTTCTCGACTATTATGCGACCGGCAAACTCCATGTGGATGTGGCGCGCGATGTCGTTTCGGGCATTGCCGAGGGCTGCCGCCAGGCGGGCTGCGCGCTGATCGGCGGCGAGACGGCGGAAATGCCCGGCATGTATGCCAAGGGCGATTACGACCTTGCGGGCTTTGCGGTGGGCGCCGTCGAGCGCGACCAGATCCTCCCGCGCGGCGATGTTGCGCCCGGCGATGTGCTGCTCGGGCTTTCCTCCTCCGGCTTCCATTCCAACGGCTATTCGCTGGTGCGGCGGATCGTGGAGGACGAGCGGCTTTCCTATTCCGCGCCCTTCCCGCATGGCGACGGGGCGAGCATCGGCGAGGTGCTGCTCGCGCCGACGCGCATCTATGTGAAGGCGATGCTGCGTGCGATCCGCGAGACCGGCGCCGTGAAGGCGATGGCGCATATCACGGGCGGCGGCTTCGTGGAGAATATTCCGCGCGTGCTGCCGGAGGGCATCAATGTGGAGATCGACGGCGCGTCCTGGGCGATGCCGCCCGTCTTCCGCTGGCTGATGGCGCTGGGCGGTATCGAGGATGCGGAAATGGGCCGCACCTTCAATTGCGGTATCGGCATGGTTGTCGTCGTTTCCGAAAGCGAGGCCGGCAAGGTTGCCGCCGTGCTCGCCGATGCGGGCGAGACGGTGCAGCGGATCGGCCGCCTGACCGAAGCCACGGCGGGCGCGCCGCGCGTCAGCGTCAAGGGCGCATTGGGCAGCAAGGCGTGAAGATCGGCGTTCTCATTTCGGGCCGGGGCTCGAATCTCAAGGCGCTGATCGAGACCTGCGCCGAGCCGGACTTTCGCGGGAAAATCGCGCTCGTCATTTCCAACCGGCCGGGCGCGGCGGGGCTCGCCGTTGCAGAAGCGGCGGGCATTCCGACGCTCGTCATCGACCACAAGGAATTCGCGAGCCGCGAGACATTCGACGCGGAACTCGACCACGCGCTGACCAAGGCGGGCGTCGAACTCATCTGCAATGCGGGCTTCATGCGGATTCTCTCCGACGGTTTCGTGGAAAAGTGGCGGAACCGGCAGCTCAATATCCACCCTTCCCTCCTGCCCGCCTTCAAGGGGCTGCATGTGCATCAGCGCGCGCTCGATGCGGGCGTGAAGATCACCGGCTGCACGGTACATTTCGTGCGGCCGGAAATGGATGAAGGGCCGATCGTGGCGCAGGCGGCAGTGCCCGTGCTGCCCGGCGACAATGCGGAGACGCTTGCCGCGCGCATTCTGGAAGCCGAGCACAAGCTCTATCCGCTGGCGCTCCGGCTCGTCGTCAACGGCCAGGCGCGCGTCGTGGGCGAACATGTGGTGCTGAGCGATGCCGATGGCACGGAAGTGCCGGCGCCGTTGTTTGTGCCGGGGATTGCATGACAAATCGGGCACGCAACATTGCCGTTATGGGAAGCGTTGTCGTTGCCGCCGTTCTTGC
>JAJLKS010000291.1:0-5665 GCA_033838765.1 Alphaproteobacteria bacterium | reverse complement strand
GTCGAGCGCGTCGATCCGCATATCGGCCTTCTGCATCGCGGCACCGAGAAGCTCATCGAGCACAAGACCTATCTTCAGGCGACGCCTTATTTCGACCGCCTCGACTATGTGGCGCCGATGAATCAGGAGCACGCCTTCGTGCTTGCCGCCGAAAAGCTGCTCGGCCTCGAAGTGCCGCGCCGCGGCCAGTTCATCCGCGTCCTCTATTCCGAGATCGGCCGCATCCTGGCGCATATGCTCAACGTGACGACTCAGGCGATGGACGTCGGCGCGCTGACGCCGACGCTCTGGGGCTTCGAAGAGCGCGAGAAGCTGATGGTCTTCTATGAGCGCGCGTCCGGCGCCCGCATGCACGCGAACTATTTCCGCGTCGGCGGCGTGCATCGCGACTTGCCGCCGAAGCTGCTCGAGGACATCTACAACTTCTGCGATCCCTGCGCTCAGGTGCTGGACGATCTCGAGGGCCTGCTGACCGACAACCGCATCTTCAAGCAGCGCAATGTCGATATCGGCGTCGTCAGCCAGCAGGAAGCGCTCGAATGGGGGTTCTCCGGCGTCATGGTGCGCGGCTCGGGCATGGCCTGGGACCTGCGCCGCTCGCAGCCCTATGAAGTCTATTCGGAACTCGATTTCGACATTCCCGTCGGCAAGAACGGCGATTGCTACGACCGTTACCTCATTCGCATGGAAGAGAGGCGCCAGTCGCTGCGCATCATGAAGCAGTGCATCGCGAGGATGCCCGGCGGGCCCGTGCATTCCGAGGATGGCAAGGTCGTGCCGCCGTCCCGCGCCGAGATGAAGCGCTCGATGGAAGCGCTCATCCATCACTTCAAGCTTTATACCGAGGGCTATCACGTCCCCGCCGGCGAGGTTTATGCCGCTGTCGAAGCGCCGAAGGGCGAATTCGGCGTCTACCTCGTCTCTGATGGCAGCAACAAGCCCTACAAGTGCAAGATCCGCGCGCCGGGCTATGCCCATCTTCAGGCGATGGATCATCTCTGCAAGGGGCATATGCTGGCCGACGTGGCCGCCATTCTCGGTTCCATCGATATCGTGTTCGGAGAGGTGGACCGGTGAGCGTCAGGCGTCTCGATCCCAATCAGCCCGAGAGCTTCGCCTTCACGGCGGAAAATCTCGAATGGGCGAAAAAGCAGATCGCGAAATATCCCGAAGGCAAGCAGGCTTCGGCGATCATTCCGCTTTTCTGGCGCGCGCAGGAACAGCATGACGGCTGGCTGCCCGAGCCGGCGATCCGCTATATCGCCGAAATGCTCGGCATGGACTACATCCGCGCGCTCGAAGTGGCGACCTTCTACACGATGTTCAATCTCTCGCCCGTCGGCGAACATTTCGTCCAGCTCTGCGGCACCACGCCCTGCTGGCTGCGCGGTGCGGACGAGCTGAAGGAAGTCTGCCGCAAGCACATTGGCCCGGAAAAGACCGTCAGTGCCGATGGCAAGTTTTCCTGGATGGAAGTCGAATGTCTCGGCGCCTGCGTCAACGCGCCGATGGTGCAGATCAATTCCGATTTCTTCGAAGATCTGGATGCTGCCTCGCTTGAGCGCGTGCTGAACGATCTTCGCGCCGGTAAGGACGTCAAGCCCGGTCCGCAGAACGAGCGTCATGCTTCCGAGCCGATCGGGGGATTGACGAGCCTGACGACGGTCGGTCAGCCGGAGACGGGTGGGAGCAACTGATGCTTGAAGACAAGGACAGGATTTTCACCAATCTCTACGGCTTCCATGACTGGAGGCTCGCCGCTGCGCGCAAGCGCGGCGATTGGGATGGCACGGCAGCAATCATCGCCAAGGGCCGCGACTGGATCATCGACGAGATGAAGAAATCCGGCCTGCGCGGCCGCGGCGGCGCGGGCTTCCCGACCGGCCTCAAATGGTCCTTCATGCCGAAGGAATCGGATGGCCGTCCGCATTACCTTGTGGTGAATGCCGACGAATCCGAGCCCGGCACCTGCAAGGATCGCGACATCATGCGTCACGATCCGCAGAAGCTCATTGAAGGCTGCCTCATCGCCTCTTTCGCAATGGGCGCACACGCCTGTTACATCTATGTGCGCGGCGAATTCATCCGCGAGCGCGAGCAGCTTCAGGCCGCCGTCGACGAAGCCTATGAAGCGGGTCTTCTCGGCAAAAACGCGGCCGGCTCGGGCTGGGACTTCGATCTCTATGTCCATCACGGCGCAGGCGCTTACATCTGCGGCGAGGAAACGGCGCTCATCGAAAGCCTGGAAGGCAAGAAGGGCATGCCCCGCCTGAAGCCGCCATTCCCCGCGAATGTCGGCCTCTATGGTGCGCCCACCACCGTCAACAATGTGGAGTCGATCGCGGTCGCGCCGACGATCCTCCGTCGCGGCGCGTCGTGGTTCGCTGGCCTCGGCCGTCCGAACAACACCGGCACCAAGCTCTTCTGCATCTCGGGCCATGTGAACAAGCCTTGCAATGTCGAAGAGGAAATGGGCATCCCGCTGCGCGAGCTTCTCGAAAAGCATGCGGGCGGTGTGCGCGGCGGCTGGGACAATCTCCTCGCGGTGATCCCCGGCGGCTCCTCCGTGCCGCTTATTCCGAAATCCGTCTGCGACGACGTGCTGATGGATTTCGACTCGCTGAAGGCCGTGCAGACCGGCCTCGGCACGGCGGCCGTCATCGTCATGGACAAGTCCACCGACATCATCAAGGCGATCGCGCGTCTCTCTGCCTTCTACAAGCATGAGAGCTGCGGCCAGTGCACGCCTTGCCGCGAAGGCACGGGCTGGATGTGGCGCGTCATGGAACGTCTCGTCGCGGGCGATGCGGAGGTCGAGGAAATCGACATGCTGCTCGACGTCACGAAGCGCGTCGAAGGACACACGATTTGCGCTCTCGGCGATGCCGCGGCCTGGCCCGTTCAGGGTCTCATCCGCCATTTCCGGGGCACGATTGAAGACCGCATTGCTGCCAAGCGCGGCGCGGCTCAGGCGGCGGAGTAGGTCATGCCGAAACTCATTGTCGACGGCATCGAGGTCGAAGTCGAAAACGGCGCCACGCTGTTGCAGGCCTGCGAGGAAGCGGGCGCGGAAATTCCGCGCTTCTGCTACCACGAGCGCCTCTCCATCGCGGGCAATTGCCGCATGTGCCTCGTCGAGGTCGAGAAATCGCCGAAGCCCGTCGCCTCCTGCGCCATGCCGGCTGCCGATGGCATGGTCGTGCATACGAAGACCGAGCAGGTGAAGCGCGCCCGCGAAGGCGTGATGGAATTCCTGCTCATCAATCACCCGCTCGATTGCCCGATTTGCGATCAGGGCGGCGAATGCGACCTGCAGGACCAGTCGATGGCCTATGGCGTCGACGGCTCTCGCTTCCATGAAAACAAGCGCGCCGTCGAAGAGAAATACATGGGGCCGCTCGTGAAGACGGTGATGACGCGCTGCATCCATTGCACGCGCTGCATCCGCTTCTCGCAGGAAGTGGCCGGCGTCCCGGAGCTCGGCGCCATCGGCCGCGGCGAGGACATGGAGATCACCACCTATCTCGAGCATGCGCTCACCTCCGAACTGTCGGCGAATGTCGTCGATCTCTGCCCGGTCGGCGCTCTCACCTTCCGTCCCTTTGCCTATACGGCCCGCCCCTGGGAACTGAAGAAGACCGAGTCGATCGACGTCATGGATGCGGTGGGTTCGAATATCCGTGTCGATGCGCGCGGCGCCGAAGTCATGCGCATTCTCCCGCGCCTCAACGACGAGGTGAACGAGGAGTGGATTTCCGACAAGACGCGCTTTGTCTGGGACGGCCTCAAGACGCAGCGCCTCGACACGCCCTATATCCGAGAGAACGGCAAGCTGCGCCCCGCCTCATGGGACGAAGCCTTCGCCGCCATCGCTGCGAAGCTGAAGGATGCGAAGCCCGAAGGCATCGCCGCCATCGCGGGCGATCTTGCCTGCGCCGAGAGCATGAAGGCGCTGAAGGACCTCTTCGCCGCGCTCGGCTCGCCGAACATCGACTGCCGTCAGGACGGCGCGAAGCTCGATGCAGCGAACCGTGCCAGCTATATTTTCAACTCGACCATTGCGGGCATCGAGGACGCGGACGCCGTTCTGCTCATCGGCACCAACCCGCGCATCGAGGCGCCCATAGTCAATGCGCGCATCCTGAAGCGCGCCCGCGCCGGCGGTGTGAAGATCGGCGTCGTCGGCCCGCGCGTCGACCTATCCTACGACTACGATTATCTCGGTGCCGGTCCGCAGTCGCTGAAGGATCTCGGCGCTTTCGCCGATGTGCTGAAGAATGCAGAGCGTCCGCTGATCGTGGTCGGGCAGGGCGCGCTCGCCCGTGCCGACGGCGCGGCGGTCCTTGCCGAGGCGATTGCGCTGGCGAAGTCCGTTGGCGCCGTCTCGGGCGACTGGAACGGTTTCAGCGTGCTGCACACGGCGGCCTCGCGCGTCGGCGGTCTCGATCTAGGCCTCGTGCCCGGCGCGGGCGGCCGCGATGTCGCGGGCATTCTCGATGGCGCCTCGAAGGGCGTGATGTCCTTCGTCTATCTCCTTGGCGCCGATGAGATCGACATGGGCAGGCTGGGCTCCGCCTTCGTCGTCTATCAGGGCACGCATGGCGATGCCGGCGCCCACCGGGCAGACGTCATCCTGCCGGGCGCCGCCTATACCGAAAAGAATGCGACCTGGGTCAACACCGAGGGCCGCGTGCAGCTTGGCCGCCGCGCTGTCTTCCCGCCCGGTCAGGCGCGCGAAGACTGGGCGATCCTGCGCGCGCTGTCCGGCGTCATCGGAAAGGTGCTGCCTTACGACAATCTCGATGCGCTCCGCGCCGCTATGGAGGCCGATGCGCCGCATTTTGCGGACGTGGATATGGCCGTGCCGGCAGGCGCGCTGCCCGATCTCGCCAAAGGTGAGCTCGATGCCGCGCCCTTCGAAAGCCCGGTCAAGGATTTCTACATGAGCAATCCCGTCGCGCGCGCCAGCGCTGTGATGGCCGAATGCGCCGCGGGCCGTGTCGCGGCTTCGCGCATTCAGGCGGCGGAATGAGGATGGGCTGCAGGCAATGATGGATTTTCTCGTCGCATATGGCATCCCGCTGGCAATCATCGTGGGCCAGTCGCTTGCGCTCATCGTCGCGATCCTGCTGGTCACGGCCTATGTGCTTCTCGCCGACCGCAAGATATGGGCGGCGGTGCAGCTTCGCCGCGGCCCGAATGTCGTAGGCGCCTTCGGCCTGTTTCAGTCCTTTGCGGACCTCTTGAAATTCGTCTTCAAGGAAATCGTCATTCCGGCAGGCGCAAACAAGGGTGTCTTCCTGATTGCGCCGCTTGTCACCGTGACGCTCGCGCTCGCAGGCTGGGCCGTCATTCCGCTCGATGCGAAAATGGTCATCTCCGACATCAATGTCGGCATTCTCTATATCTTCGCAATTTCCTCGCTCGGCGTTTACGGCGTCATCATGGCGGGTTGGGCGTCGAACTCGAAATACCCCTTCCTCTCCGCGCTCCGTGCCGCCGCTCAGATGGTCTCCTACGAAGTCTCCATCGGCTTCGTCATCGTGTGCGTTCTCATGACGGCGGGTACGCTGAACCTTTCGGAAATCGTCGAGTCGCAGAAGACGGTCTGGTACGTCATTCCGCATCTGCCGATGTTCGCGATCTTCTTCATCTCGGCGCTGGC
>JAJLKS010000290.1:0-3531 GCA_033838765.1 Alphaproteobacteria bacterium | reverse complement strand
TACATGTCAGCGTGTCTCCACCGCCGCCACCCGGCGCGCCATTTCGGCGAAGCCCTCGGGGTTGGCCGCCTCGTCCGTGAGAGAGTGAACGAGGAACTTGCCGGGCGCCGCCTCGACCGTGACCGTGCCCGGCGTCAGGGTGATCGAGTTTGCAAAGATCACATGGCCCATATCGGTCTTGAGCGGGCTTTCGACGGCTATGAACTGCTGGCTGATTGCCATGCGCGGCGAGAGGATGATCTTCGAGACCGCCCAGGCGGATTTGAAAATCTCGCCGCCGAGCCAGCTCCAGTAGAGCGGCAAGGACAGGCGCAACTGGAGCGGAACGGCTTCATCGTCGAGAAGGTTCATGCGCCGGGCCAGATAGATGGTGAAGAGGCAGGAAAGGAGGCCCATCGTGAGCAGGAAAGGCTTGAAATAGCCGGACAAGGCCAGCCAGAGCGCGAACAGTGCGACAAGCAACCCAAGTGCTTTGGTCATCATTCTCCCTGCAGTTCCCGGCACGAATGGCCATGGAGGGCTTCCTGCGATCCGGCCATACGAGACCGGTAGCCGCATTAGAATGCGGCCGGCTTGACGGGTCGCCTGACGCGCCGGAGCCCCTTTTTTGATGAATCAAATATGCAATGTAGGGACACCAAGGGCAAGAAAGACCGGAATTCCGCCTGTCGATTTCCTCCGCCGGGCACGCTTTCAAAGTCAAGCGCACACTGTTATAGTTGTCATAATCTACAGTGGGGTCCTTGGGGGAGGAACCACGGACCAGTGAGGGGATCCGGAGCGGCAATACTGAGGCCTTTCAATATTGGCCGACCGGATGTTTATCGTGGTGGGGATGGAAGAACGTTTGGAAATTGCGGCGGATTCCGTCGACGCGTCTTTCGAGGTCACGGGTATCGTCAAATGGTTTGATGCGGTCAAGGGTTATGGCTTCATCATTCCCGATGACGGACGGGATGACGTTCTCGTGCATCTGTCATGCCTCAAGCAGGCTGGCCGTGAAGCGCTCGAGGAGGGCGCGACCGTGACTTGCGAGGCAGTGCGCCGCGCGAAGGGCAATCAGGCAGTCCGGGTAATCGAGGTCGACGATTCGACCGCCGTGAAACCGGCTAGCGTTGCGGCCCGGCCCGCGAATCGTTCCGTTCTGTCGGGTGTCGTGCCGATCGGCGAGTTCGAGATTGCCGTGGTGAAGTGGTTCAACAGGGCGCGCGGCTATGGTTTCGTGACCAGGGGCGAAGGCACTCCGGACATATTCATCCATATGGAGACGCTGCGGCGCTTCGGGGTTCGGGATCTGGTGCCTGGTCAGGAAGTTACGGTTCGCTTCGGCGAAGGCCCCAAGGGGCTCATGGTCGCCGAGATCAAGCCAGACTAGGCGGTTGATCTTTCCTCTTCACGACAGGAACGTGCTATAGGGCCGCAGCCGCCATCGAGCGGCACCTATTTCCATTGCCGTAATTCCGATGACCGATACCGAACACGACAATCCGCCGGACGGATATGTGCCGTCAACGAGCCGCGGTCCCTATACGACGCATAATGGCCCCTTCTATCACAAGGTGACGGAAGAGGGTTTCTGGCATGGCGTGCGTGTCAAGAAGCGGCACTGCAATTCGCGGGGCATAACGCATGGCGGAATGCTGATGGCCTTTGCGGACGGACTGCTCGGCACGGCGGTCTGGCGCGAGACGCAGATGGTCGCACTGACGGTTCGCATGAACTCGGATTTTCTTTCATCCGCAAGGCCGGGCGACTGGCTCGAAGGCACGGCGCGGGTGACGCGGGCGACGAAATCCGTGGCATTTTGCGAAGCCGAGCTATTTGTCGGCAACCGGCCGGTTCTGAAGGCGAGCGGTGTTTTCAAGATCATGGCCCGGCACAAGGCGCCGGATTGAGATCGGGCACCGGATTGAGCCCGGAGCCGTTCGGGTGTATTGCAGGCGGAATTTGTCGGGGCGTAGCGCAGCCTGGTAGCGCATCTGGTTTGGGACCAGAGGGTCGGGAGTTCGAATCTCTCCGCCCCGACCAATCATCTTCATAGCGGACACGGAAAAAGGGAGCCCGGAGGCTCCGTTGGCGTGGTAGCCATGCCGGGCCGGTTCAGGCAGCGGCGGGCAGATCCATGCGGGCCTCTTGCCGGCCGAGCCACCAGGCGCGCGCCGCAATCCTTTCGATAAGTGCAGTGGACCACAATTCGGCGCCATTGCGGGCGAGCGGGCCGGCAAGGTCGAGAACGCATTCGATATCGTGGCAATTGAAGCCGCGCCCGGCAAGGATTGCGGTGGCGGCTTCGCGGCCGATGAATTGGGCGGTCTGGGTCATTCGGGGTACTCCCTTGGCCTCGGGGACAAATCGCCTTGGGGTTGGCGATGGCCTTGTTATGGCTTGCCTTTTCGACGGTTTTGGGGCGATAAGAACAAGATTTCGCGACGTTCCCCATAAGCCGGGGAAAAGCTGCAAGGGGACTGATTTGGCACGCGCCCGCATATACAAACCGGCCAAGACGGCCATGCAATCCGGGCGCGCAAAGACCCGGAAATGGGTGCTCGATTTCGAGCCCGGCAGCGCGCGCAAGGTCGAGCCGCTGATGGGGTGGACGAGCTCCGGAGACATGAACGCGCAGGTAACGCTTCGCTTCGACAGCAAGGAAGAAGCGATTGCCTATGCCGAAAAGCATGGCATCGAGTTTCAGGTGTTCGAGCCGAAGGCGCAGCGCAGGTCGATCAAGGCCTATGCCGACAATTTCAAGTTCGGCCGCCAGGAACTCTGGACCCATTAAGGCCGGACTTCCGGTCCCGTAGCTCAACCGGATAGAGCAACAGATTTCTAATCTGTCGGTTGCAGGTTCGAGTCCTGCCGGGATCGCCATTTGCGACTTTCCCGTTTCGACCAATCCGAAAGGCCTTCCCATGAAAGTCGTGTTCGACCCGGTTCAGAAGGGACACTACCCCCGCCATTTTCTTGTGAACGGCGTTGTGGAGGAAAACCCCGAAGTGCCGGAGCGGGCAGACCGGCTTTATGCGGCGGCGCTCGGCGCGGGGCTTGCGCATGCCGTACCTGCCGATCACGGCCTCGGGCCGATCGCGGCGGTTCATACGCCCGAATACATCGCGTTTCTTTCGACCATTCACGAACGGTGGCTGCGGATCAAGGGAGGCTCTGATGAAGTGGTGCCGGGAATCCATCCCGACCGCAGGAATGGGGCATATCCGGCTTCGGCGGTCGCGCAGGCCGGCTACCACATGGCGGACGGAGCCTGTCCGATAGCGGCTGGAAGCTGGCCGGCGATCAAGCGGAGCGCCGACACCGCGGTTGAAGCGGCGCTCATGGTGCGAGATGGCGGGGCCAAATCCGTCTATGCGCTCAGCCGGCCGCCGGGTCATCACGCCTTTGCCGATATGGCTGGCGGGTTCTGCTATGTGAACAATTCAGGCGTTGCGGCGCAGGTGTTGCGCGGTGTGCATGACCGCGTGGCAATCCTCGATGTCGATGTTCATCACGGGAATGGCACACAGGGCATGTTCTATGGCC
>JAJLKS010000289.1:0-2887 GCA_033838765.1 Alphaproteobacteria bacterium | reverse complement strand
CCGCCGAGCTTCTGCGTCAGCGTCAGCAGCGCATAGAAAAGCCCCGTCCGCCGCTGCCCTGTTTCCAGTTCGTCGATATCGGCCACATCCGCCATGATCGAGCGGTAGAGCGTCGTCGTCGTTCCGACATTCACCCCGAGGAACAGCAGCACCACCGCGGCAATATAGTAGTTGCCTTCCGGAATGAGGAAGATGACCGGCGGAAAGACGACGTTGAAGAGCCCCGCCATCACCACCGTCATGTGCTTGCCGAAACGGTAGGACAGCTTAAGCACCACGGGGATGAAGATGATGCCGCCGAAGAAATAGAGCAGCAGCAGGAAACTCGCGACCGAGCCGATACCCCACACATAGGTCGCCTCATAGATATACATCGAGGCAAGCGCCGCGCCCGCAAAGCCGGACAGGAAGTCCGCCGCGAGAAGCCGGCGGAGCGGAACATTGCGCAGGATCGCCTTCACGGCGGCACCGATCTGAACGGGCGGCTGCGGCTTCGCCTTGCGCTCCGGTACGAAAAGAATGTTGATGCCGACGGCAATCGGCAGCGTGATGACGATGAACCAGCCGATCGCCGCAACGCGCGCGGATTCCATGTTCTCCGCGCCTATCTGTTCGATGATCGCCGGAATGAGCAGCACCAGCGGCACGCCGAGAAGCTGGAACGCCTCGCGATAGCCCTGGATGCGCGAGCGCTCGTTATAATCCTCGCTCAGCTCCGCCGCCCATGCCATGTGCGAGATGGTGAGCATGGTCCAGCCGATATAGAGGAAGAACATCCAGCCGATGAGATAGAAGCTCGACACCGGCGCCGTCGGCACGAACACCATATAGGCGCAGACGACGAGAAGCGGTACGGACAGCACCAGCCAGTGCCTGCGCCTGCCCCAGCGCGAGGGATACTTGTCGGAGAGCACGCCCATCATCGGGTCGGTGACGACATCCCAGAGCCGCGCCAGCATGAAGATCGTGCCGACGGCGGCAAGCCCGAGCCCCATGGGTCCCGCATAGAATTGCGGCAGATAGACGCCGATGGGAAGCCCGAGCGCGGCGATCGGAATAGCGGGACCGGAAAAGGCGGAGAGCCGCCAGCCGGACAGCCGGTCCGAAGGCCGGCCCGAATTACTATCGGAAGTATGCGAAGAACTCATTTGTCCTGTCGTGCCTCACGGGGGTACGGAACTGGGAATTGGGTATTACCCGGCGATCTTCAACTGTAACCTGTCAGGAAATCCATCACCGCGCCCTTGAACATCGGGTTCGGCAGCGCGAACATATGATCCGTACCGGGAATGATCTCTGCCCGCGCATCCGCCATCAGCGCCGCAAGCGCATTCGGGTCGCCGGCCAGATCGTCCCGCGCCCCGGCAATGACGAGCGTGCGGTTGCGAATGAGCGGCAGAAGGTCGGCGGCGCTCCCCTCGCGCGGCGCCCGCGCGCAGGCGGCGATGGATTTGAGGTCCTGGCCGAGATTTTCGGCATAGAGCCGGAAGGCCTTGGCCGTGCGGTCCTCGATGGTGCCCGGGTCGGCGGCTTCCAGCGCCTCCGCCGTCTTCGCACCGAAGGAGGAAGCAGGCTCCAGCGCCTTGCCGCCCACGCCCGCCAGCACCACGAGGCCGAAGCGGTCGCCATGATGCGCCGCGAGCCGCATGGCGATCCCCGCTCCCATGGAAAAGCCCATGAGGTCCGCATTCGCAATGCCCAGGTGATCCATCAGCGCCAGCGCATCTGCGGCATGTTTCGCATGGCCGTAATCGGCGGGATCGTGGAGCTTGCCGCTCTTCCCATGCCCGCGCAGATCGAACGTCACCACCTTGAAGCGCGCGCGGGTGAGCGCCTGCACCCAGCCCGTGCGCACCCAGTTATCATGCGCGGTCGCGGAAAAGCCGTGGATCAGCAGGATCGGCCGGCCTTCGCCCGCCACTTCATAGGCGATGGAAACGCCGTTCGCCGTGAACTCCTCCATGGCCCTCAATCCGCCGGAACGCCGGAAGACTGCGCATCGGACGGCTGGCCCGTGCGCATGGCGATGGCTGCCGCCGCCGTCTGCAGCCCGCGCTCCTCGATGATGCGGCGGTTCTCCACCTGCTGTTTCTCGTCGATCGGATAGAACCAGAGAATGCCGGCCACCGCCGCGCTGATGATGCAGGCCGGCCAGACATAGACCGCGCGCAGACTGTCGAGCACGTCCTGGCTGTTCTCGCCGCCCGCCTGAAAGCCGATACTGTCGAGCAGCGTATAGGCGATGAAGATGGCGAAGGCCGCGCCCACCTTGCTGGTGGAAGTGAGCAGCGAATAGAAAAGCCCCGTCCGCTGCTGCCCGGTCACCACCGTGTCATGCTCCGACACATCCGCCATCAGCGAGCGGAAGAGGAACGGCCCCGCCGCCATGTTGACGCCGCACAGCGCCCATACGAGCAGCGCGATGCCGGCATTGCCCTGCGGCACCAGCAGGATGAGCGGCACGGTGCAGGCGTTGAACACGGCCGACGCCGCCGCCGTCTTGTGCTTGCCGAGCCGGCGCGACACCGCAAGGATCAGCGGAATGAAGCAGACGCCCGATATGAAATAGCCGAGCAGCATCAGGCTCGAATAGGCGCCGAGCTTCAGCGCGTCTTCGGCGAGGAACAGGAACATCGAGGCGACCAGCCCGCCCGACACGCCGCCCAGCAGGTCCGCCGCCAGCACCACCTGCAGCGGCCGGCTCGACACGAGCGCCCCCACTGCCTGCTTGAACGGCACATGCACGGGCCGGGGCGTCGGCCGCTCCGGCACCCGCCACACGGCGAGCGCCACGGTGATCGGCAGCAGGATCAGCACGAACCAGCCCATGGAGGAGACGCGCGCCGCCGCAAGATTTTCCGGATTGGTCTGCTCGATCAGCACCGGC
>JAJLKS010000288.1:0-3993 GCA_033838765.1 Alphaproteobacteria bacterium | reverse complement strand
CCCGATCCCATCGCCGGGTCGCAGATGCGCAGCTCCAGCAGTTTCTCCGCAGGATCGATCTGCTTCAGCGCACCCAGCCTGTACTCGCCGGGCCGCTTGTCTTTCGCAAGTTCATCCGCCTTGCGGTGAAACGCCTCCATCTTCTCATCGATGAGCGGCTGCAGGGTCTCGTTGATAATCAAACGGACAAGATCGTCCGGCGTGTAATAGCTGCCCGATCCCTTGCGCGCGAAAATATTCGGGCGGATGATAATTTCATCATCCGCCATGCGGACTTCATGTTCCAGCAAACGTTCATAGATCGAGCCAAGCTGCTGAACGCTCAGATCGCGGTAGTTGATGTATTTTCGGCCGTCCTTCGTCTGCTCGAAGGAAAGCCGGTCGATGATATCCGCCATCACATCGTCGGGGATGCGCACCTTTTCGAGCAGCGGCGTGCGCAGCGCATCGAAGAGTCCGCCGTTATAAGGCGGAAGACCAATCGAGGAATCTCCCTTGTCGATAGCGCGGGACAAATCCTGAATAGCGCCCCAATAGCGCGAGGCCGATGTCGAGAACACATCGCCCTTGTCCTTTCGTTTGCCGACATCGCCGCGCACACGCTCGCGAAGGCCGTAATCGTCATACCGGCTTTCGCGCACAGGCAGCAAGTCTCGGTCTTCGGCGTAAAGAAGAAAGAGAAGCCGGTAGAGCAGAACCAGCGCCGCATTCCTGACTTCATCGAGAGGTGCGCCGGAATCCGATTTCGCAATGGCGCGCACGAGTTCGGGAAACACCTGCTCGAATACGAGTGAGGATAGACTGTCAGCTACCCGCTGCTCGTAAAAACGGCCTTCATCGATCGCGCGCTGATGGAAAGTGCGGCTGTCGGATGGTCTCGGAACAAACGACTCCCTGCCAAACACCAGCATGAAGACGCGAAGTGCATGGCGCCTTTCTTCTTCATTCAGCGCGAACAACCCATCGCCAATGCCCTCGATACCGAGAACTGCGGCAAGGTCGATTTCGAAGAACTGTTCGGAGACGGAGCGTGCGCCCTGATAATACAGACGCCATGTCGCGCCGTTTGTCAGGATGCCCCACCGCAGCGCGCCGGAAGTAAGATCGTCCACGCGCCGCAAGTAACGAAGCATCTGCGTCGAAGGCGCTAGTTCCTCACCGCGCTTGCCAGAACGCCTGTCGAGCGGACGCAGCCAACGCTTCGACTCCACCAGTGCGAGACCGTGTTCGTATCTCTTCCACTGTTCGGGATGCGCGTTGGCCCGAGCCTTGGCCTCGTCATTTCCGAAAAGAACGCCATCAGGCACGTCATCACGGCCTTTCGCTGCAAGATTCTGCTGGCGCAGCGAGGCTGTCCATCCGAGCCGGTTAAGAACTGGCCAGATCAGATCGTCTTCGGTCTGACTCTCATTTGTGGCCTTGTCCTTTGGGAAGCTGGAGACGATTGCGTCAATGTCTGCACGAAAGGCATCTACAGCGTCGTCGCCGATGGCAGTCCATTCGGGCAACCCTCGGATCGCCTCGCCCAAAAAATCGAGCGAAAACAGACTGCCCCTGAATATTGTGCCCTTGTCCGCCACGCCCTGCCCTTCGAATCGCGAATTTCCAAGTTCATCAACCTAACCAGTCGGTTAGCCCAATGCATCATTTCCGGCACCGGGCCTCCCCCCTTGCCCTCCGGCCCCCGCGGCTCTAGTTTCGGCCCAACCGGGAAGACCCCGGACAGGCACGGAGTAAGAGACATGGCGGGCGGCAAGACACCGAAATTCTGCAACGAGGCGGGCGTGCGCGAGATCCGCATCGGCGTGAAGGAATTCGAGTGCATCGGCGCGGCCCCGCCCTTCGATCATCCGCATGTCTTTCTCGACATGGGCCGCGAGGCGGAAATCGTCTGCCCCTATTGCTCGACGCTCTACCGCTATGACGCCACGCTGAAAGCCGAACAGAGCGTCCCCGCCGAAGCGCTCTATTCGGAGCCCCGCAAGCTCGCAGTCTGAGGCTGCTTTTTCCCGACTTATAAATTTCCGTCATGGCCCGGCTTGTCCGGGCCATCCACGTCTTTCTTCCTTGCTGAATCAGCTAAGGCGTGGATGGCCCGCCTGAAGCGGGCCATGACGATTGATGTTTGTTTGTTGTAGTTCGCGCAAAGGCTGACCTGCGCCCCATCCCCGAACCGCCAAAGGCCGGCCTGCCCCCCTTCGCCTTCGGCTTCGGGCGACTGACGCCCCATCGCCGAACCGCGAAGGGTGGCCTGTCCCCCTTCGCCTTCGGCTTCGGGCGACTGACGCCCCATCCCCGAACCGCGCGAAGGGTGGCCTGCCACCCGAAGCCCCGAAGGGGCGAAGGGTGGTGGCCCCTGCGGGACTCGAACCCGCACTCCCTTGCGGGAAGCGGATTTTAAGTCCGCTGCGTATACCAGTTTCGCCAAGGGGCCAGCTTGCCTTAGCTATGCCCGCTCGGCCGCTTCCGCGCAAAAGGAAATACTGAAAAAGGAAACGGCGGCCACTGGGGCCGCCGTTCCGTGAAGTCCGCGTGAGCGGGAATGGCTCAGCCTTCGAGGCCCTGCCATACCGGCCAGCAATTGTTGCCGGCGGCGGCAGCGGCGGCCGCCTGGGCTTCCTTCGCATTGGCGCCCTGCTGCGTCGTCTCGCTGTCCGCGCCGCCCGTGCACCACACATAGAACTTGTGCGTGCCGGCCTTCGACATCGCGTCGAAGCTCGAGTCGAGAGCCTGCGCACCGCTCGAGAGCATCATCGCGCCAGCCACAAGGCCAAGAATACCGATGGTCTTCTTCATGTCGTTTCTCCCTCCGGGTCACATGACCCCAATTTTGTTCTCAGGCCGATCGGGTCGGAGCCTGTATCCCCCTCTGCCGGGCCCCTCGCGTCTACGCGCTTGGCTGCGACCGTCAGACCTTCATGCCGGAAACTGTTATCGGTCCGCTGGAAATTGTATCGCCCGGAAACGGCGGAAATGCTGAAACTTTCGTAATGTTGCCGGAATCTGTTGCAGATATGCGACAAAAGCCCCGGTTTCAGCCGTTTTTCAGGCGGGATCGCCCAGCACGGGTTCCACACCCAGTTCCCGCATCAGCGCCGCCACTTCCCCGGCCACAAGGTCGAGTTCGCTCGAATCGACGGAGCGCATGACGATGCTCGTGCCGAAAACCTTGCCCCGGTAATAGGGATAGCTGCCGATGCCCACATCCGGGTGCCGCGCCTGCAGCTCGCCGAGCCTTTCGGCAATCGTCCCCTCGCCGATCTGGCCGGAAACCGTGCGGCTCAGCATCGTCGCCCCGCCTTCGAGCCTGCCCGTCAGGCTGTCCATCATCACCTGCATCACCGCCGGCACGCCCGCCATCACGAAGACATTGCCGATCTGGAAGCCCGGCGCCTTGCTCACCGGATTGTCGATCATGGTGGCGCCGTCCGGCAGCCGCGCCATGCGCTTGCGCGCCGCGGTGAACTCCGCCCCCGTCTGGCGGTAATGCGCCTCGAGGATCTTCATCGCCTCCGGGTGGTGCGAAATGCCGACGCCGAAGGCCCTGGCCACCGAATCCGCCGTGATGTCGTCATGCGTCGGGCCGATCCCGCCCGTCGTGAACACATAGTCGTAGCGCGCCCTGACCTCGTTCAGCGTGTTGACGATCACCTCTTCCACATCGGGAATCACGCGTGCCTCGCGCACCTGGATGCCGATCCGGTTGAGATACGTGGCGATATAGGCAAGGTTCGCATCCCGCGTCCGCCCGGAGAGGATTTCATCGCCGATGGTCAGCACGCAGGCGGTAACGGTTTTCGGGCGCGCTTGCGCCGCTTTGTCGGACATGAAACTTATCCCCGGGTGACGTGAGTGATGGAGAATAGCGCTGAGGGCCCGGCTTTCAAATGCCGCCCCGCCGCACTATGTTAGGACCAACGAAAAGCCGCCATTTCGCGAAAGACCGCCGAAAGACCCGAATGAGTTATACCGACGCCATCGAAGCCCCGGACC
>JAJLKS010000287.1:0-2076 GCA_033838765.1 Alphaproteobacteria bacterium | reverse complement strand
CGGCTTCATACCGGCTTTACGTTCGATTTCATCGAGGACTGGAGCTTCGAACCGTCGGTCTTCCGCGCCTATTACGAAAAGCGCCTCGCGCCGCTGGAAGACCTATTTCCCTGCGTGACCTTTTCGAACCATGACGTGCCGCGCCCTGTCACGCGCTGGGGCGGCGGGCAGGGCGACGATGCGCTGGCAAAACTGGCGCTGACGCTCTTGCTCACGCTCAAGGGCAATGTGCTGATGTTTCAGGGCGAGGAGCTGGGCCTGCCGGAAGTGGATCTCGACTGGGATGATATCCACGATCCGGTAGGCGACCTCTACTACCCCTGGATGAAAGGCCGCGACGGCTGCCGCACGCCGATGCCCTGGGAAGCGAAACCGGCGGGTGCGGGCTTCACCACGGGCAAGCCATGGCTGCCGATCCCGGACTATCACAAGGTCCGCGCGGTGGACGTTCAGGCAGCGGATGAAAGCTCCGTCCTCGCCCATGCGCGGGAAGTGGTCGCCTTCCGCAAGGCACATCTGGCGCTCCGGCTCGGCGAAATTTCGTTTCTCGATGCGGAGGGCAAGCTCCTCGCCTTCACGCGGGAAGAGGAGGGAGAGAAGCTCATCTGCGTTTTTAATCTAGGGACGGAGGCGGCATCATTCGTGCTGCCGAAGGGCGCGGGTGATATGCTTCTATCCGTGGGCGACGTCACGCGTAGTGGGCATACCCTGCACCTTGGAGCAAAAGCGGCTGGGATTTTCGGTATCGAATGACAGGCAGCGCCCGAAAACCTCATGAAGACAATCGCACTGCTGCTACTATTTTTCCGAATCCGCTTGGTCCTTGAGCGTTATGTACATGAGTGTGAGGTAAACGGCCGGAACCAAGGCGAGAACGATAAACTCGATAAAGCCACCGGGGTGGCCACATTCCAGGCAAGAAAAGCGATACCCGAAATAGATAACGACGGCCAAGATGATCGCAAAACCTATCCACCAAGGGGTCATTGGATTGCGCCGAGATTTGTCGCTCATGAATTGTTCCTTCGCGGGTTACATCATTTCAGACGGCCGATGGGAACGCGCACATGCATTGATGAAAGCCTAGTCGATCTTTCCGCTAATCGGAAAGACTTCTCTGAATTGCCAGTTCGGCCTGCGTATCGATATCCCTGAGCGCTGCGTCGTCCGGCATCGGCACTTCGCAGACGGCGTCTTCATTTTCGCCGATCAGGTGTTTGGCGCCGGTGTCGCCTTTGACATCCATCATGGCAGCGAACCAGTCGCGGCCCCAGAGGACGGGGTTGCCGCGCTTGCCGGCGACGGTCGGCACGCAGATGGTTCGGCCTTCTTCCGGGTCGAAGGCGGCGATGAGGCGGTCGAGATGGGCCGCGCGGATGTCCGGCATATCGCCGAGGCAGACAAGCGCGCCGTCCGTCTCTTCCGGTAGCGCGCCGAGCCCTGCGCGAAGCGAGGTCGAGAGACCTTCGGCATAATCGGGGTTATGGACGAATGTGACGGCGCGGCCCGCAAGCGCGGCGCGGACTTCGGCCTCCGCATTGCCGGTGACGACGATGACTGGGCCTGCGCTGCTCTCAAGCGCGGCGTCCACGATATGCGCGACCATCGGTTTGTCGCCGACATCCATCAAGAGCTTGTTCGGGCCCTGCATCCGGCTCGACTTGCCGGCGGCAAGGACAAGCGCGGCGATGCGCGGCGCGGAGGGCGCGGTGCTGCCGCCTTCGCGCGGCTGCGGCCGGGTCGGGATTTCCTTCAGGAGCCCGCCAAGCCCCATACCCATGATGTCCTTCGGCGTCACTTCGAGCCCGGCGGCGAGGCGGGCGAGCACCCAGTCGAAGCCGTTGAGCTTAGGCGAGCGGGCGCAGCCGGGCAGGCCGATGACCGGCGTCTCACCGTGCCGCGCCAGCAGCAGCAGATTACCGGGATCGACCGGCATGCCGAAATGGAGAATGTCGCCGCCCGCCAGCACGATGCCGGAGGGCACGACGTCGCGACGGTCGACGGTGGCCGAGGCGCCGAAGACGAGGATCGGCGAGAGACCATCCTTCAGCAGCGAGCGGACGGCATCTGCGACGG
>JAJLKS010000286.1:0-6622 GCA_033838765.1 Alphaproteobacteria bacterium | reverse complement strand
GCCTGCCCGCCCCGGCGCTATAATCCCGGCCAACAATCCAGAACGATAAAGGCAGGGAGCGCCATGACAGCGATCAACGACGTCACCACGCTTGAGAAGGAAGGCGGCATTGCCGTCGTCACCCTCAATTCGCCGCCCGTGAATGCGCTTTCGGCGCCGGTGCGCGAAGGCATCAACAACGGCATCAAACAGGCGATCGACGACCCTGAAGTCCAGGCGATCGTGCTGATCTGCGACGGCCGCACCTTCATCGCAGGCGCCGACATCACCGAATTCGGCAAGGCGCCGAAAGGCCCGAGCCTCTTCGATGCGCAGGCCATGATCGAGAATGCGCCGAAGCCCGTCATCGCCGCGATCCACGGGACCGCGCTCGGCGGCGGCCTCGAAGTGGCGCTCACCTGCCACTACCGCGTGGCCGTGCCTTCGGCGAAATGCGGCCTGCCGGAAGTGAATCTCGGCCTCCTGCCGGGCGCGGGCGGAACGCAGCGCCTGCCCCGCATTGTCGGCGCGGAAAAGGCCGTCGAGATGGTGACGAGCGGACAACATGTCGGCGCGAAGAAGTGCCTCGAGATGGGCCTCGTCGATGAGCTGGCCGAGGAAGGCAAGCTCCGTGAGGGCGCCGTCGCCTTCGCCAACAAGATCGTCGCCGAAAAGCGCCCGCTGAAGAAAATCCGCGACCTGAACGAGAAGATGGAAGCCGCCCGCGGCAAGCCGGAAATCTTCGAGAAGATCCGCAAGGAGAACGCCCGCAAGTTCCGCGGCTTCCTCGCACCCGAATACAACATCCAGTGCATCGAGGCGGCGGTGAACCTGCCCTTCGACGAAGGCATCAAGGTGGAGCAGAAGCTCTTCCGCGAACTCGTGACGGGCACGCAATCCGCCGCGCAGCGCCATGTCTTCTTTGCCGAACGTCAGGTCTGGAAGCTGCCGGACGTACCGGCCGACACGCCCACGATCCCCGTCAACAAGGTCGGCATCATCGGCGCCGGCACGATGGGCGGCGGCATCGCCATGAACTTCCTGAATGTCGGTCTGCCCGTCACCATCGTGGAGACGAAGCAGGAAGCGCTCGACCGCGGTATCGCGACGATCCGCAAGAACTACGAGAACTCGGCGAAGAAGGGCCGCTTCACCATGGAAGAGGTGGAGAAGCGCATGGGCCTTCTCAAGGGCTCGCTCGACATGAACGACCTCGCCGATTGCGACCTCGTGATCGAGGCCGTGTTCGAGAATATGGACATCAAGAAGGATGTCTTCGGCAAGCTCGACAAGATCGTGAAACAGGGCGCAATCCTCGCCACGAACACCTCGGCGCTCAACATCGACGAGATCGCAACCGCCGTGAAGCGGCCGGAAGCCGTGATCGGCCTCCACTTCTTCTCGCCGGCAAATGTGATGCGCCTCCTCGAAGTCGTCCGCGCGGACAAGACCTCGAAGGAAGTGATCGCCACCTCCATGCAGATCGCCAAGAAGATCGGCAAGATCGCCGCGCTGGTCGGTGTCTGCCCGGGCTTCGTCGGCAACCGCATTCTCGCGCAGCGCCAGCGCGAAGCGCAGAAGCTGATCCTCGAAGGTGCCATGCCCTGGGATGTCGACCGCGTGCTCTATGATTTCGGCCTGCCGATGGGTCCCTTCGCCATGTCGGACCTCGCCGGCCTCGATATCGGCTGGTCGAAGGAGAAGTCGAAGGGCGAGACGATCCGCGACGTGCTGTGCGAGATGGACCGCCGCGGCCAGAAGACGGGCGCGGGCTTCTACGACTATGACGAGAACCGCAACGCGAAACCTTCGCCTGTCGTGGAAAAGATCATCCTCGACTTCGCCGCGAAGAAGGGCATCAACCGCCGCAAGATCAGCGACGAGGAAATCCTCGAACGCTGCATCTACCCGATGATCAACGAAGGCGCGAAGATCCTCGAGGAAGGCAAGGCGATCCGCTCGTCCGACATCGATATCGTCTGGATCAACGGTTACGGCTTCCCGGTCTATCGCGGCGGCCCGATGTTCTATGGCGACACGGTGGGCGCCGACAAGGTTCTCGCCAAGATGAAGGAATTCCAGGCGCAGATGGGCGACGACTTCAAGCCCGCCAAGCTCCTTGAAAAGATCGTCGCGGAAGGCAAGAAGTTCTCGGACTTCTGATCCTTCGCGCGAGGAAAGATCGGGGCGGCGCTTTCGGGCGCCGCCCTTTTTCGTGCCTCGATTGCTTTCGCCGCCGCGGGACGGCACCATGAAGCCAAAAGCCGACGCAGGGAGCATGCCATGAGCGACAACGAACAGATCATCCGCGATTTCATCGACGCCTGGCCGCGCCTCGACGTGAAGGAGATCGTGGGCTTCTTCGCGGAAGACGGCGTCTACCACAACATGATGCTGGACCCCGTGAAGGGCCGGGAGGCGCTGACGGGTTTCATCGGCGGCTTCGTCAGTGGCTGGTCCGACGTGAAGTGGGAGCTTCTGAATATCTCTTCCTCCGGCAACATCGTCTTCGCGGAGCGCGTCGATCGCATGAAAGTCGGGGGCAAGCCGGTGGCGCTGCCCTGCTGTGGCGTGTTCGAAATGGAAGGCGGCAAGATCAAGGTCTGGCGCGACTATTTCGACCTTGCGACCTTCTCGAAAGCTGCGTCGGCCTAGCCGGAGAGCAAGCCGAGCACTGCATCGGGCTCAGGCAGGTGCACCTCGCAGGCCCACATGCCCGTCGGCTCCATGACGACGATGTTTTCGCCGGTTTCCGGATCGGCGAAGGCCGCACCCGGCGCAAGTTCCGGCTTCGGAAAGGTGATGCGCGAGGCATCGACCGATTTCCCATCTTCCGTGTCGAAGACGAAGGGGCGCACCTTGCCCGCCTGGGCTTCCTCGAGCATGGCGATCAGCGCGGCTTCGCTTTCCGCGCGGAGCGTGTAGGTATTAAGCCCGGTCATGTGTTCACCCATTCGAGAAGCTGCGCGTCGGAAAGCGGCCTGCAGACTTGCAGTTCGTAGACCCAGTCGTTCCACGGCTGATCGAGCGCTGGCCTATTGCCGATGCCAATGACCGCCGAACTGTCCAGGCTTATTGCGGACGGCGTGGTTCCCGTAGAGACGCTGGCCTGACCCTTTTGCGTCATCGCATAGGAGCCATCCGGCAGGACACGTGCGGCGACACGAGAGCGTGCGCCTGTCTGCCCGCCCGGAATGCCGTTGGTCGCACCACCTGCCGTCAGCCGGAATGTGTTGCCCGCCGAGCCGACATCAACTGCGATGTCCGTTGCCGTGTTTTTCTTTGTCAAAGAGAAGAGACGTCGCGACCCTGCCCCGCGAAAGCGGTTCTCGAAATCGAGCAGCACCGTGACACCATCGTCGAGCCCCGCCCCCTCCCAGCCCGGAAAGGGCTCAGGCTCTCCGTTCGAAGGACGCGCGCCCTGAGCGGCACGAATATCCGAGGCGAGAAGGGCGGGCGCGGGGCTCGCGTCCGAAACCCAGGCATCGGGCACGAAGCCCGTCTGCGTAATGTCGATGCCGCGCAGCTTGATGTCTTTCGCCGCATCGCCGGAGCCGAGCCCGACACGCACATCCCCGGCGCCGGCCGTCGTGTGCAGGAACCAGAACTCTCCGGCATCGTTCCTGACGATGGTGACGCTGCCGCCGCCGGTCTGGATGGCCACAAGCGCGCCGGGCGCGCCGCTGAAGACCCAGTTGCTGCCCGGTGTGACCAGCACGACGACCGCATTGTCGGACGGGTTGGCACCGGGCCCGTAGCTGACCTTCACGGCCAGAGTGACCGCGCCGGCGAGGGTGATGATGGCGGTCTGCCGCCGCACGGTGCCGCTTCCCGAGACATACAGCGTCGAAAAAATCCCCTCCGCCGGGCCGTTCACAAGCGTAACGGCGCCCTGATTGCTCCACCCCGTTGCACTCTGCGGGTTGTTGCCATTGGCATTCAGCGCTGTGATCTGTCCATTCGCATAGACCCCGCGATCCGTGCGCGGCAGCGCGTCGTTGCCAAGGGACTGGAGGGCACCGGAACCATCGGGCAGACGGGTATGAGAGGAGCGCGTAACGGCAAAGACCGCATCCGCCGCCACTTCCGCGCCGCCGCACATAAAGCGGTCTGCCTTGAAATCGAGGGAGAGACAGGCTTCCGGGTGCCACCAGACCGCCGCGGCAAGCGGAACCGGACATGGCCAACCGCCCCGCCAGACGGGAGCCGCACAGGGGCGCCAGGCCGGTACGCCCGCTACGGGATAGGCGGTCGATCTTTCGATGAATGACATGGGGCTTGCTCCTCTCCGCATGAATGAGCGGACAGTCTCAGGCAGCCCAAGGGGGGCGGGGATAAGTTTTCTAGAATTCCCAGCCGGGGCCCGGAATCGCGCGGTAGGCCTGGGTCAGCGCATCCGACCAGGACCGGCGCAAATTCCTGAAATATTCGTCCTCGTCCTTGATTCGCTTCTGCAGCGCGACCTTGAGCGCACCCCGCCGATAGACCATCAGATCAATGGGCATGCCGACCGAAAGATTGGACCGCATGGTCGAATCCATCGAGATCAGCGCAAGCTTGAGCCCGTCGCCGAGCGGCGTGTCATAGGTGAGCGCACGGTCGATGATCGGCTTGCCATATTTGTGTTCGCCGATCTGGAGATAGGGCGTGTCTTCGGTGGCCTCTATGTAGTTGCCCGCCGAATAGATCTGGAAGAGGCGAAGCTCGCCATTGCCGACCTGTCCGCCCATCAGGATCGAGACATTGAAGTCGCCGGCCTGCGCCTCGAGCGAGGGACCGTCGATCCGGTAGACCTCGCGCACGGCCTCGCCCATGAGCTGCGCGGCGCGAACCATGGTCGGCACGGTGTGGAGCGTTTCAAGCTCGTCCGAGCCGCGCACGCGCACGCCCTGCTCCGTCGCCATGTTGATGGCCGCCTGGCTGACCGCAAGATTGCCCGCCGTCATGAGCCCGATCACGCGGTCGCCCGGATGGTCGATCACGGTGAGTTTGCGGAAGGTGGAAATATTGTCCACGCCGGCATTGGTGCGCGTATCCGCCAGCATGACGAGGCCGGCTTCCAGCCGAAGCGCGACGCAATAGGTCATCGAAGTCTCCAGATACGAGCCGGGTTTGCCCCGGTCTCAATTTGTAAGCGCCTTACTGCTGGACCGCGCCCGCATCGACCCTGAGACGCACTTCCAGCGTTTCCTCACCGCCGCCGCGCCGCAGCCCCCGGGCGGGCGCAGCCTCCAGATAGTCGAGGCCGCAGGCAACGCGGACATGGGCATCCGTCGGGCAGATACGGTTGGCGACATCGAAGCCGACCCAGCCAAGCCCGTCAATATAGGCCTCGGCCCAGGCATGGCTAGCCTCATATTCGGTGTCGTGCGGGTCCCAGAGATAGCCGCTGACATAGCGCGCGGGCAGGCCCGCTTGGCGCGCTGCCGCGATGAACACGTGGGCATGGTCCTGGCAGACGCCATAGCCATGCGCCAGCGCCTCCGCCGCCGTGGTCTCGGCATGGGTTTCGCCGATCCGGTAGTCGATCGCGTCGCGGACTTCGCCCATCAACCGGTGCGCGAGATCGAGGGACGAACCGTCCGAGGCGGCGGCGGCCGAGGCCGACAAGGCCTCTATGGCTTCGTCCGGCGCCGTGAGCGGCGTTTCGCGCAGGTAAAGCGAAGGCTCAAATGGTTCCTCCACCCCGCGCAACACGCCGCCCGTATCCACCGTCTCGACCTCGGCCGATATCGTCAGCGCGATTTCGCTGTGGAGACGCGAGACATAAAGCGTGTCGAGCGGATTGCCGAAGGCGTCTTCACCCTGCGTCACATTGGCGAAATGCGGCACGGAGAGACTCCAGAACAGAACCTTCTGGCCGCCATTGTCGCGCGGGCGCACGCGCAGCACCTGCATCGAATAATTTGCGGGACCGGCATAGCGGTAACTTGTTTGCTGATTGATCTGGATTCGCATGGGAGCAGTCTACCCCAAAAGGTAGCTTCTGCTTATCTCCAATCCGAGACGGTTGTTCTGGTCGATATGCTCGCAAAGAAACTCGTGGAGCCCCTGCCGGAACACATCCTCGACCTTGCCGAAGCGCAGCCGCGAATGAATTTGCCCCGCAATCCGGTGACATTCATGGCGCTGGCCATATTCCTCGCCCAGCCTGTCGAGGCAGTTCTTGATTTCCGCCGCGCAGCTGATGAGCGAGCGCGGCATTTCCTCGCGCATGATGAGGAACTCTGCGATAAGCCAGGGCTTCAGCCCCTCGCGATAGACCGCATTGTAGCTGCGATAGCCGGAAACGGCGCGCAGGATCGACGCCCATTGATAATAGTCGATGCCGCCGCCGACCTCGGCATGTTCGGGCAGCAACACGTGATACTTCACATCGAGAATGCGCGCCGTGTTGTCGCTTCGCTCGATGAAGGTGCCGAGCCGCGTGAAGTAATAACTGTCGCGGCGAAGCATGGTGGCAACCGTGCCGCCGGTGAAGAGGAGCGAGCAATCCTTCACCCAGTCGAGAAAGCGGTGAAGCCCGCTGCCGCGCACGCGGGTTTCATTCCAGCCGGGCAGTGCAAGCCAGGCGGAATTGAGACATTCCCACTGCTCTGTCGTAAGCGCCGTGCGCACAGCCCGCGCGTTGCGCCGCGCCGTC
>JAJLKS010000285.1:0-1505 GCA_033838765.1 Alphaproteobacteria bacterium | reverse complement strand
CAAGATGTTCATCGCCTATCTGCGCACCTTCGCGCGGCTCGGCCTGAAGTCGATCCCCATGGCCGCCGACACGGGCCCCATCGGCGGCGACATGAGCCATGAATTCATCATCCTCGCCGAAACCGGCGAGAGCGCCGTCTTCTGCCACCGCGATCTCGTGGATATGCCTGTCCCCGGCGATGACGTCGACTATGACGGCGACCTCGAAGCCCTGATCCGCGCCCGCACCGATCTTTATGCGGCCACCGACGAGAAACACGACGAGGCGAAGTTCGAGGCAGAAGTCCCCGCCGACAAGCGCCTCTCCGCCCGCGGTATCGAGGTCGGCCACATCTTCTTCTTCGGCACGAAATATTCGCAAGCCATGGGCTGCGTCGTGCAGGGGCCGGACGGCAAGGAAACGCCGCTCCAGATGGGCTCCTACGGCATCGGCGTCTCGCGCCTCGTCGGCGCCATCATCGAGGCGAGCCACGACGATAACGGCATCGTCTGGCCGGATGCCGTCGCGCCCTTCACGGTCGGTCTCGTGAATTTGAAAAGCGGTGATGTGGAAACCGATGCCGCCTGCGCCGCGCTTTATGACAAGCTCCAGGCGGCGGGCGTTTCCGTTCTCTATGACGATACGGACGAGCGCGCCGGCGCGAAATTCTCGAACATGGACCTGATCGGCCTGCCCTGGCAGCTCGTCGTCGGCCCGCGCGGCCTCAAGTCCGGCACCGTCGAACTGAAGCGCCGCGCTACCGGCGAAAAGGAAGAACTCTCCGCCGAGGCCGCACTCGCAAAGATCGCCGGGTGAATGTTGGAAGGGGGCAGGCGAGTAGTCTGATGTAATCGGCCTGCCTTTCCATCTGGACCACCCTCCCCCTGAAGGAGGGTCCGAAAATCCGTCAGGATTTTCAGGGGAGGGGTAAGCGGAGAAATGAGGCGGAGTCGTGTGACGAAAGGGGAGACCCCCTCCCCGAAATCTGCTTCGCTGACGCTCGCATATTTCGACCCTCCCTCAAGGGGAGGGTGCTGCCCTGAACTTCAACCGGGCAGAAAGCAGGATGGAAAATGACCGACGTCGCCCACCACCGCGAAAGACGCACCGGCAAGAGCCGCGCCTTCGGTGCCTTCGAATGGCTGCTCGCCATGCGCTATCTGCGTTCGCGCCGCCGCGAGGGCATCGTCTCCGTCATCGCCATCATCTCCTTCCTCGGCATCATGCTCGGCGTCGCAACCCTCATCATCGTGATGTCGGTGATGAACGGTTTTCGCACCGAACTTCTCTCGCGCATCCTCGGCGTCAATGGCCACATGTATGTGCAGGGCATCGGCGTCAACATTACGGGCTATGACGCGCTCGCCGATGAAATCCGCAAGGTACCGGGCGTGACGAGCGTCGTGCCGCTGGTCGATGGCCAGGTCATGGTGCAGAGCGCCTACAATGCGGGCGGCGCGCTGGTGCGCGGCATGCGCGAGGCCGATCTGAAATCCATGTCCATCGTCGCCGATAATGTGACGCT
>JAJLKS010000284.1:0-1691 GCA_033838765.1 Alphaproteobacteria bacterium | reverse complement strand
CGACCCCATACATTCGAAAGCGTCGTTCGGCGGCATAGCGCTTTTTCGTGCGTGCGCTTACGGCGCTGCGTCGCGGCGATGCCGGCAATTTTTCCGTCATGTCTGCGTCCCGGCTCATTCGTACTGTTCCCTGTATTTTCGCACGATATAGAGCGCGAAGACGTTGAGGCAGAGCGTGATGAAAAAGAGCGTGAGTCCGAGAGCAAAGGCAACCAGCGTCTGAGGACTGTTGAATTCAAGATCGCCCGTAAGCTGACTGACGATCTTGACGGTTATCGTCGTCACCGCTTCGCCGGGATTGAGCGTGATGTTGGCGGCAATGCCCGCGGCAAGCACCACGATCATTGTTTCGCCGATAGCCCGCGAAGCCGCAAGCAGCACTGCGCCGACGACGCCAGGAAGCGCGGCCGGCAGGACAACCTGTTTGATGGTTTCGGACTGGGTTGCGCCAAGCCCGTAAGATCCCTCGCGCAACGACTGCGGCACGGCGGAGATGATGTCGTCCGAAAGCGAGGAGATGAATGGAATAATCATCACCCCCATGACGATGCCGGCCGTGAGCACGGACGAAGCCGAAATCTGCAGGTTGGCCATGGCGCCGGCATCCCGCAGCAAGGGGCCGAATGTCACCAGAGCGAAGAAGCCGTATACGATCGTCGGAATACCGGCGAGCACTTCGAGCACGGGCTTTACCACGGAGCGAACGCGGTTCGACGCATACTCCGACATATAGATTGCGGAATAGAGGCCGATGGGCACGGCCACCAGAAGCGCCACGAGAGAGATATACAGGGTGCCCCACAGGAGTGGCAGGAGGCCGAACTGTCCCTCGCTCCCACCCACGCGGCCAGGGGCGGAGAACCTCGGGTCCCATACCGTGCCGAAAAAGAAATCGCGCGGCGCGACGGACTGGAAGAAGTTGAGCGTCTCGAAGAGCATCGAGAAAACGATGCCGACCGTGGTGAGAATCGCCACGGTGGAGGCGGCCATCAGACCGAGCAGCATGACCCGCTCGACAGCGTTTCGGGCGCGAACCCGCGCGCGCATTCTGCGCAAGCCGAAGGCAATGCCGAGCAGGGCGACGGCCACGACGGCGACAGTGAGGGCAAGCTGCGAACCGGCGCGATACTCGTTGAACCGGTCTGCCGCCTCGATCATGTAGTATTCGACGCCGGCGCCAAGGATCATGCCCTTCTGCATGAAAAGGGCTGGCGCCTCCACTTCGCCGGCGAGCAGACTGCGATATTCCTCTGCATTCAGGTTCATCATGCCCGATGCAAGATGGCCGACAGTCGTCATCACCAGGGATATCTCGGCGGCGGAAAGCTCCTGCACCTCCGCCGGCATGTCGCTCACAACCGCCTCGCGGATCACGGATGGCGCTGCTGCCGACCAGAAGACAACCAGAAGGAGCGCGGGAAGAACCGCGGCGACCATGAGGAAGGCGCCGTGATAGACCGGACGGGAATGGAACGGGACCGCGCTCGCACGCGCTGCTGAGAGCGCTCTGAAGTAGCCGTAGACAAAAGTCGCTGCTGCGAGAGCGACAAGGAGAAGGATGATCTGGTCGGTTGCCATCGAGGCTCTTCCGTATCAGGCGTTACGTGCACCAGCTGTCGCAACCAGCCATTGAATGTCTTTGCTCGGGTCGACCGGCGCCCCGCAGGCGAGGCGCCGGTCATTCTCGTGAC
>JAJLKS010000283.1:0-28727 GCA_033838765.1 Alphaproteobacteria bacterium | reverse complement strand
AGCGCCTGCGTACGCGCGGCGCTCGTTTCTCGCTTCATGTGCAGTCCGTCGATGGCCGCACCTTCGAGGCAGAGGGCCGCCCGGCCGGTGCGCTTGCCGTTCTCTGGCTGCGCGACGTGACGGGCGAGCGTGCCGAAGTCTCGCGCCTCAAGGAGCGTCTGCGCCAGGCCGAAAAGTCGCGCGACCGCTTCGAGGAACATCTCATGCAGGCGCCGTTCCCCGCCTGGCGCCGTGACCGTGAGGGCCATCTCGTCTGGGTGAACGCGGCCTATGCCCGTGCCGTCGATGCCGACACGCCGGAAGATGCCGTGACCCGCGGCATCGAACTTCTCGGCGAGGACGTGCAGGGCGCGCTCCGCCGCGCGCTGTTCGACAATACCCGTGCCCGCGAACGCAGCCACGCCATCATGGAAGGCGAGCGCCGCGCTCTCGATGTCGTCGAGCAGCGGCTCTCCGACGGCGTTGCTGGTATCGCAATCGACGTATCGGACCTGGATCAGGCCGAAGCCGAACTTCGCCGTCATATCGACAGTCATGCCGCGACGCTCGACCGCGTGACGACCGCTGTGGCGATCTGCGGGCCCGACAAGCGCCTCGCCTTTCACAATCGCGCCTACGACGCGCTCTGGAGCCTCGATCCGCAATGGCTCGATCAGGGCCCTGCGGATGGCGAGATTCTCGATGAACTTCGCGCCCGCCGCCGCCTTCCCGAGCAGGCGAATTTCCAGGCCTGGAAACAGGCGCGCATGGAAATCTACACCTCCACCGAGCCGCTCGAGGAATACTGGCATCTGCCGGACGGACGCACGGTGAAGGTGCTGGCCCAGGCGCATCCCTTCGGCGGCGTTATCTATCTGTATGAGAACGTCACCGAGCGCCTCAATCTCGAAAGCTCGTACAACACGCTGGCCCGCGTTCAGCGCGAAACGATCGACCACCTCTATGAAGGCGTCGCCGTGTTCGGCTCGGATGGCCGTCTCAAGCTCTTCAATCCGGCCTATGCGAATATCTGGGCGCTCGATGAGGACAAGCTCGAAGGCGAGCCGCATGTGAACGATCTGATTGCGCTCTGCCGCCCGCTGATGGATGACGAGAGCGAATGGGAAGTGCTGAAGAACGGCATCACCGGCATGTCCGGCAGCCGCGCGCAGCAGACCGGCCGCCTCTACCGGCCCGATGGTTCCGTGGTCGACTACGCGATGGTACCGCTGCCGGATGGCGCCACGCTGATGACCTATGTCGATGTCACGGATTCGACGCGCATGGAGCAGGCCCTGCGCGACCGGAACGATGCGCTCGAAACGGCGGACCGCCTGAAATCCGAATTCATCAGCCATGTGTCCTATCAGCTGCGGACCCCGCTCACGAATATCCTCGGTTTCGGCGAAATCCTCGAAACGGAAATGTTCGGACCGCTCAACCAGCGCCAGCACGAATACATGCAGGGCATTCTCGAAAGCTCGGAAACGCTGATCGATGTCGTGAACGACATTCTCGATCTCGCGGTGATCGAGGCCGGCGCCATGACGCTCGACCTGTCCGATGTCGAATTGTCGGAAGTGATCTATGCGGCAGAGGAGTTTGCGCAGCGCCCGGCCCAGAAGAACAAGGTAACGCTCAAGGTCGAATGTCCGAAGGAAATCGGCATCGTTCGCGCCGACGAAAAGCGCATCAAGCAGATCATGATCAATCTGCTTTCGAATGCGCTCGCCTTCACATCGCCCGGTGACGCCATCGTCATTGGCGCGGCGCGGCGCGAAGCCTCTATCGAACTCTATGTCGAGGATACGGGCATCGGCATCAAGCCGGAATTCCAGGGCAATGTCTTCGACCGCTTCGAGGCGCATGGCGGCTCGGAGCGCCATCGCGGCGCGGGTCTCGGCCTCTCGCTGGTGCGCTCCTTCGTGGAGCTGCATGGCGGCTGGGTGACGCTTGAAAGCGCGCCCGGCGTCGGCACACGCGTCACCTGCCACCTGCCTGTCCGCGCCGCACCGCCTTCGCGCGGTCTCTCCGGCGACCTCGCCAATGTGACGAAGCTCGAAGTCGGTTGAGCTAGAGGAAAATCCTGTAGGGAACCGCCGTGCCGTCCGGCTCCTTCACCTGGAATTCCGCGCCGCGCTCCGCTTCGCCGATCAGCGCCTCGTAGAGCCTCAGCGCATTGCGGATGACTTCGGCATAGGATGCGGCCTCCGTCTTCTCCTTGAGCTGCTGCAGCCGCTCCATCGCCTGGGGCGGCAGTTCGAGCTGCACCCGCGTCGTTTCGCGCTCTTCCGGGCCGCAGCGGCTGCGCCTGCCATGTCGATGGCTGCGCCGCCCGCGCCTCGGCTCCTCGCCCGTCTCCTCTGTGCGCTCGCCGCTCATGCTGCATCGCTCCGTCCGCGCCGGGGGCCGTCCCAGTCGCGATAGTCGAAACTGCGCCGCCGCCTGGGGCCGCCCGCGAACAGGAGCAGCACCACGACCGCGCCAAGCGTCGCAAGCGGATAGCTCACCGCAAGGGAGATCAGCGCGATGAAGCCGGCAATCGCCGCCGCCGCATAGAAGGCGCGGGGCATGGGATAGGGGCCGCGAGCCCCATGCCAGTCATTGCCGCCATCCCGGCGCCAGCCGCCCCGGCCGCAATTCCATTCGACACGCATATCCATGTGCCCGCGCCGGTCTTCATCGAGCAGCGGGAAATCCTCGCCCACACCTACCTTGTAGCGGGCCGCGCGGTTCGCTCCGGGTTCCGCTTCGCCTTGCCGTTCTTCTGTCATCTCCGGTCCTCCGGATAGTGCCGCTCCCCTCTGGAGCGGCCTCATCATCTTATGTACAGCACTAAATAATCAAAATATCATCATTTTTCAATCTGAAAATGAGGGAAAAGAAAAAGGGCGGAAAGCCGCGCTTTCAGCCCCAAATCCTGCCGGCTTGTGAGCCCTAGTCCGCCTTCCGGATCACCGCACAGGCCACCCGTGCGCCTGCGCCGCCGATCGGCTGGCTCATATGGTCGTCCGGTCCTTCATGGATGACGATCGCAGCGCCGTCCTCGTCGAGCAGCATGGCCCGGCCTTCCGCGCCCGTCAGCGTCACGAAGGGCGAATAGAGTTCCGCCTGCGCCACGCCGTTTTCATTGGCATAAATATTCGGGAGGTCGCCATCGTCAGGCCCCTCCGGGTTCAGCAGCCCGTGCGGCGGCTTCTCGCTTTCGTGATGCGCATGCCCGCCGGATTTCAGGAAACCTTCATCCGAGCACTCGCCCACCGCATGGAAGTGAATGCCGTGCCAGCCGGGCGTGAGCCCTTCGACATTGACGCGGATGACGACGCCCTCCGGCCCTTCCGAAAGATCGGCGGTTCCGGCCACGTCGACCGTCGCGGTCCGGAATTCTCCGGTCGCCAGCGCAGCCTCCGCCTTGGCGCCATGATCGTCCGCCTCGGCGGGAAGGGCCCAGATGGCGGCAAGCGCGGCGGCGAGAGGAGCGATACGAAGTGGCTTCATGGCGATTCTCCTTTGCATTTCCATCTTATATGGACAGCAAGCTAGAGCATTCGCCACGCCTGAAAAGCCCCGCTGCAGCATCACGAAGCCGTGAGCGGGAATTTCATGCTGGCGACTGAATGACCAAAATGGTAATTTCGGTCATTCCAGACTTTCGCCCCAGCCCTCAAGCCAGACGAGGTCGCCTCCCATGTCCATCTCCTTCACCGTCAACGGCACGCGCCACGAGCTCGATATAGAGCCCGAAATGCCGCTCCTCTGGGCGCTGCGCGACGAGCTTGGTCTCACCGGCACGAAGTTCGGCTGCGGTGTCGCTGCCTGCGGTGCCTGCACGGTCCATGTCGATGGCATGGCGATGCGCAGCTGCGTCACCCCGGTCGAGATGGTGGACGGGACGGAGATCACGACCATTGAAGGCCTCGCCGCCGTTTCGGGCGCCGCCGAAGGTGAGCTCTCCGCGCTGCAGGCTGCATGGGTCGCGCGTCAGGTGCCGCAAAGCGTCTATTGCCAGTCCGGCATGCTGATGGCCGTCTCGGCGCTGCTCGCCGAAAATCCTCAGCCGACGGATGAAGATATCGACGCCGCGATCACGAATATCTGCCGCTGCGGCACCTATCCGCGCATCCGCGCCGCTATCCGCGACGTGACATCGGCCTGAGGGGAAAAAGCATCATGGCAATGGAAATCAGGAAGCCCACACGCCGCCAATTCCTCATCGCGGGCGGTGCCGCCGCAGGCGGCGGTCTCCTTCTCGGCCTTGGCCTTGCGGCCTCCGGCCCTTCGCGCCGCGAACGTGCGGCCGATGCGACAGGCACCAAGGGCGGCGAGGCGATGGTCACGACCTGGCTCAAGGTCTCGCCCGACAACATCGTCACCGTCTACGTCCCTCATGCCGATATGGGCCAGGGCGTCATCACCGCGCTTGCCATGATGGCGGCGGAGGAAATGGAAGCCGACTGGTCGCTCGTCCGCGCCGAGCGCGCACCCGCCGATCTCGCCTTCGCCAATGATGCGCTTCGCGGCTTCTTCCTGAAGGACAGCAGCGTCCCCGGCATGCTGCAGGGCGTGAACCAGTATGCCTGGTACAAGGTCGCCGAAGGCATGAGCCTCCAGATCACCGGCGGTTCGAGCTCGGTGCGCTTCACCGGCCAGTCCGGCATGCGCCTGTCCGGTGCCGCCGCGAAGGAGATGCTGGTCAAGGCGGCCGCCGCCCGCTGGAACTGCGCAGCGAGCGATTGCACCGCCGCCATGAGCACCGTCACCGGCCCGAACGGCCAGTCCGCAACTTATGGCGAACTTGCCTCCGAAGCCGCGGAATATTCGCCCTCGGCGTCACCGGCACTCAAGGCCCGCAAGGACTATACAATCGTCGGCACGTCGAAACCCCGCTTCGATATTCCCGGCAAGGTCGACGGCTCCGCCAGATACGGCGTCGACGCGCAGGTCCCCGGCATGCTCCATGCGGCCGTCCGCCTCGCGCCTGTCTTCGGCTCCACGGTTGTTTCATACGACGCATCGGAAGTCCTGAAGCGCCGCGGCGTGAAGCAGGTCGTCGAGTTCCCGGCAGGTGTCGCCGTCATCGCCGACAATTTCTGGCGTGCCAAGGAAGCCGCCCTCGCGCTCGATGTCGTCTTCGACACGAAGGGCAATGAGGCGACCTCCTCGGAATCGATCTTCGCCGCGCAGGCCGAAGCCATCGCCAATGGCGAGAGCGAGGAAGATGTCGAGAAGGGCGATGCTGCCGCCGCCTTCGCGGCTGCCCAGAAAACGGAAGGCGCCGAAATCGTCGCCGCGCAGTATCGCGTCCCCTATCTCGCTCATGCCTGCATGGAGCCGATGAACTGCACCGTCTGGATCCGCGACGGCAAGGCCGATGTCTGGGTGGGCAGTCAGGACGCGCTCGGCACGCGCGCCCGCGTCGCCGAAGTTGCGGGTCTCGACTTCGACAATGTGACCGTCCACTCGCTGCTGCTTGGCGGCGGGTTCGGCCGCCGCATTCCGGTCCGCGCCGGCCGCTCCGAATTTCCGAGCGAGATCGACTGGGCGGTGATGATCGCCAAGGAAGTCGATGCACCCGTGAAGCTCGTCTACACCCGCGAGGACGACATCCAGCACGATGCCTACCGTCCCGCCGTCACGAGCCATCTGCGCGCCGCGCTCGGTCCGGATGGCTACCCCACCGCCTGGGAAAACCGCTACGTCTACAAGGACGATCCGGAAGAGGCCGCGCATATCCCCTATGCCGTGCCCAGCCAGTCGATCCGCGTGGTAGAGCTTCCGACGGAAATTCCGCGCGGGCCCTGGCGCTCCGTCGCGCATACGCAGCACACCTTCTTTTCGGAAAGCTTCATCGACGAACTCGCCCATCGCGCCGGCAAGGACCCGTTCGAATACCGCCGTGTCCTGCTGAAGGACGCGCCGCGCCACCTCGCCGTGCTTGAAAAGGCGGCCGAAATGGCGGGCTGGGGCGGCAGGCTCGCCGAAGGCCGCTATCATGGCATCGCCGTGCAGGAGAGCTTCGAATCCGTCGTCGCCGAAGTCGCCGAGATTTCCATTGTCGGCGGTCAGCCGCGCGTTCATCGCGTCGTCGCCGCCGTCGATTGCGGCGAGGTGATCCACCCGGGCACCGCCGCGCAGCAGGTCGAGAGCGGCATCATCTACGGCCTCACCGCCGCGCTCTTTGGTGAGATCGGCATCGAGGGCGGCGCCGTAGCGCAGACGAACTTCACCGATTACGAGATGCTCCACCTCGCGGAGACGCCCGAGATCGAGGTGCATTTCATGGACTCGAATGCGCCCATCGGCGGCCTCGGCGAACCGGCGACACCGGTCATCTCCGCCGCCGTCGCGAATGCGGTCTATGCCGCGACCGGCCAGCGCATCCGCCAGCTTCCCTTCAAGCTGCACGATCTGAAACAGGTATCGGACAAGTTCGCGCAGGCCGCGGACTAGGACGGCGAACAAAAAGCATGTCACCCCCGGGCTCGACCCGGGGGTCCACGCCTTTTCCTCATCCCCGCCTTCCTCTATGACGGTCCGGTCTTCCCCCAGCCGGATATCGCATGACCGGATTGCCAGCCTGTGCCGCGCTCTTCCTCGCGGCCTTCGTCGCCGCGACCGTTCTCCCCGCGCAATCGGAAGCCGTGCTTGTGGGCCTCCTCGTCGCGGGCGAGCACCCGGCCTTGGCGCTCGTCATCGTCGCCGGCATCGGCAATGTTCTCGGCTCACTGGTGAACTACGCGCTCGGCCGCGCCGCGCTCCGCTTTCAGGATCGCCGCTGGTTCCCGGCAAGCCCGGCGTCGCTTGCCCGCGCCCGCGCCTGGTATGCACGCTATGGCCGCTGGTCGCTGCTATTGAGCTGGGCGCCCTTCATCGGCGATCCCCTCACCGTCGCCGCCGGCGTCATGCGCGAACCCCTCTTGAGCTTCCTCGCCCTCGTCACAATTGCCAAATTCACCCGCTATGCAATCCTCGCAGGGGTGACATTGCAGGTAATATGAGAAAAGAAAAACGGCGCCCCTCTGGACGCCGTTCTGATTTCCTTGCCTCTCTCCGCGAAAGCCCTAGTGCTGGCTCTCCGGCATCTGCAGCTTGATGCCGTCGATGGCGTCGCTCGCGACGATCTGGCAGGAGAGGCGCGAATTGTCTTCGCGGCGCTCGCAGAAATCGAGCATCGTTTCTTCCATCGTCTCGATTTCCGGCAGTTTCGCGAGCCACTCTTCCGGCACATAGACCATGCAGGTGGCACAGGCGCAGGCGCCGCCGCAATCGCCGTCGATGCCGGGTATTGCGTTCTTCACCGCCGCTTCCATCAGCGTCAGCCCGTTCGCCACGTCGATCGTGTGTTCCTTGCCGTCATGCTCGATATAAGTCACCTTCGCCATGCTCGCGCCTCCACGCCACTTTCTGTCTGATTGATTTTCGTTTCGCTTCGCCGTCAGCCGGCGATTTCCTTCACGGGGATCGTCTCGTCGGCAATGCGCTTCGGATCGAGCACCGCCTTCTTCTGCGTCAGCATCTTCGCCATCATGAATTCCGGCGCGCGGTTCACCGCATCGACGGCGATCAGCACGCCGTCCTTCAGGTAGAACACGGCGAAGCTCCGTCCCGCTTCCGGGTCGCCGCGCACAACGGCCTGCGTGTACCCTGCGGACAAGCCCACGATCGGCAGCTTCAGATCATATTGGTCTGACCAGAACCACGGCACCTGATTATAGGGCTTCTCCTTGCCGGCAAGCGTCGCCGCCGCCGTCTTTCCCTGCTCGATCGCGTTATGCACGCTTTCAAGGCGCAGGCGCCGCCCGTAAACCGCATTCGGGTGGCTGGTGCAGTCGCCCGCCGCGCAGATATCGGGATCGGACGTGCGGCAGAGCTCGTCCACCACGATGCCATTTTCCACGGTGAGGCCCGCTTCCGCGGCAAGCTCCGTATTCGGAATGATGCCGATACCGACGACAACAAAGTCGCAAGGAAAACTCTTGCCCTCGCCGGATGTCACGGCGGTCACCTTGTCCGTGCCCTCGAAGCCCGAAACCGTCACGCCCGTCTCGATCTTCACGCCTTCCGCGCGGTGCACGCGCTCATAGAAATGCGAGACGATCGGATCGACGACGCGCGCCATGACGCGGTCCGCCGTTTCGAGCACCGTCACATCGATGCCGCGCTTCACGGCGACGGCGGCAACCTCGAGGCCGATATAGCCGCCGCCCACCACGACCATTTTCGCGCCGGGTTTGAAATGCGCCTGGATCGCGTCCACATCCGCGATGTTGCGCAGGTAGTGGACGCCCTCAAGGTCGAAGCCCGGCACGTTGATTTCGCGCACGCGGCTTCCCGTCGCGATCAGCAGCTTGCCATAGTCGAATGCCCGGCCATCGCCTGTGAGGATACGCTTTGCGCGTCGGTCGATTTCTGTCACGCGCGTCTGCCACAGCGTCTCGACGCCGGAATCCGCGTAGAAATCCTGACCCTTCAGTTCCACGCGGTCATAGCCGATTTCGCCCGCGAGATATTTCTTGCTGAGCGGCGGGCGCTGATAGGGTGCATAGGGCTCGTCGCCGATGAGCTTGATCGGCCCGGTAAAGCCTTCCGCGCGCAGGCTCTGCACGGCCTGCGCCGCCGCCTGGCCTGCACCGATGATGATTATGTCGTCCGCCATCTTCCTCCCTCGTCCCGTCGCGTTTCCGCGCCGCGGACTTCGTCATTCATTATTGCGGAGTGTAACTACGCAAACCCCGTATTTTTATACCCGAATTCCGGGGATTTGGCTTGTCTTCTCTCGCGGCAGATCGCCGCGCGCGGAGCATATCACGCCCAAAAATGACGCTTGCGTCAACTTTTTTATGCGCGGCCAAGGGTCACAAATCGCCGGCCCGTCTCGATCCCTACAAGGCCTCTCCCGATGTCTACAAGCCGCTTCTCGGCCTCTAGGCTTACGTGGACCGCTGCGGCCTCGAACATTCCCTGCTCGAACTGGTGAAGACCGGCGCCTCTAAGATCAATGGCTGCGCCTATTGCCTCGAATTGCATACCCGCGAGGCGCGGGAGGCGGGCGAGAGCGAAACCCGGCTGTACCTCCTCAATGCTTGGCGCGTGTCGCCCCTTTATACGGCCCGCGAGCGCGCGGCGTTGGAATGGACGGAAGCCGTGACGCTGCTCGCGGTCGACAATGTGCCCGACAAGGCTTGGGAGGCGGCCCGCGCCCTGCTTTCCTAATTTGTGGACTGTGGATGGATACTGGGTAGCATTGGAATACGTGGCACGTAAGCTACCTTGATTAATAGAACATCCGCGCCGTAAGGCGTTCTGGCGAGCATCAACAATGGAAATTTCAGCGCGCGACTTTCGTTCCTTTCATGAAATTGGGCCTATAGAAATCAAGCCAATTACTCTTTTGGTAGGCGAGAACAGCGCAGGCAAAACCTCATTCCTAAGTTTGGTGCGATTTGCACACGAAATATTAGGACCAACAGGGGGAGCGAGCTTTAATAAGCCGCCATTTTTTCTGGGGGCGTACGATCAAATTGCACACTACAGAGGCGGAAAATTTGGAAGAGCGAAGACATTTTCTATAAGTGTAACGGAGACAATTCGTACAGCGTCCGTTCGAGGGCGGGATAAGAGTCTTCCCAATCAAGTTAATGCGCGCCTCACGATCAGCTTCAAAAAGGAAGCTTCCCAGCCCGTCATAAGCCGCGTCGAATTTTCAGCAAAGCCATATGGCTTCGACATTAAAATCGGCGAGAAGACGAGCTTTGAGGTAACCGGTCCTGATGAGAAGCAAACGACATTCATAAATGTCCGTAGGCCTTACGAATTTCTTGGGCGAAACGCATTCGACATCACTAGCATCTACTACCTTGTTCGTGAGTTGCAGTTTTCTGAGATTTCATCTCAGCCTTCATTGTTCGGTGAGGCAAAGGTGGAGGGGGGAGGAAGTTTACGGGAAAGCGTAGCCGCGCGAATTGTTGTTGATCTGTTCGAGAGATTTCGCCGAACGGTTACCCGACCTGCCTTTGCTGCAGCACCAGTTAGAACGGAGGCGCGAAGGGTCTACACGCCCACGGATGAAAATCCCGCACCCGACGGGAATCATGTGCCGATGTTGTTGGCGCGCGTAAAGGCGCTTGATCCTGAGCAATGGAAAAGCCTAAAGGGTCGATTGGATGAATTTGGAAAACTCTCTGGGCTTTTTGAGTCTGTAGACATCAAACAGCTAGGGAGATCAGAAAGCGATCCCTTTCAAATCTCGGTGAAGATTGCTGGGCCTGCGTCCAATATCGTCGATGTGGGCTACGGAGTAAGTCAAATTCTCCCGCTGATCGTCGAGTTAGTGAGAAATCCAAAATCGCGACGCATCTTTCTTCTGCAACAGCCGGAAGTGCACTTGCACCCGCGAGCGCAAGCCGCTTTGGGGACGTTTTTTAGTGATTTTGTATCGTCAACCAATATGAGCTTAGTTGTGGAAACCCATAGCGACTATATTGTCGACCGAATAAGAATGGAAACAAGGGACAAAAGCTCAAGCCGATCGAAAGATGTTCAGGTGCTGTATTTTGATCGAAAGCAGCTGAACGTAAAGGTGCATCAAATCAGCATTGATTCTGACGGCAACTTAAAAAACGTTCCCAAGGGATATCGAGACTTTTTCCTTTCTGAGGAAAGGCGGCTGCTGGGGATCTGAGAATGTGCGTAATTATTGACGCAAATGTAGCTCACAAATTTCAACAAGGAGATGCCGCGGCAAAACTACTGTTGGATTGGCTACAAAATGGGGGAAGAACTGCAATTGGAGGGCGGCAGAAGGACGAGCTGTTTCGCACTGGTCTGAGCGGCTTGTTGACTAGGCTTGTGCAGGCGGGAATCGCAATCAACATTCCGTCCGCAAAGGTCGAAAGCACAGAGAAAGCTCTAGTAAAAGGGGGAGATTGTGAATCAAACGACCCTCATATAATTGCGCTCGCGATAGAAAGTGGTAGCAGGCTGTTGTACTCGAATGACAAGCCTTTGCATCAGGACTTCACTGGCCCAAAGTTTCTTAAGTCTCCGCGCGGTAGAGTTTACCAGACAGTTGCGCATGCCGGCCTATTGAAGAGCTGTCCTAAGTGCAGGTGAGTGCTTTATTTCGACCGCGTTCGGGGCGACATGAGGCGCGCTATCCACTCAATTGATATAGTCCGGTTGTTTTCAGATCGCTCATTTCATGGGGGATTGCAAAGGCGGGCCACAAACGCTCATGAGCAGCGGCGATTCCTTTCATCTTGAGTTCGATCTGGCCAGCGAGGCGGCGACAACCGCCCTCGGCCATGCGCTGTCAGCGCGTCTCGATGCGGGCGATCTGATCCTTCTCAGGGGCGATCTCGGCGCCGGCAAAACCGCGCTCGCCCGGGCGATCGTTCAGGCACACCTTGCCCGGCACGGTATCGAGGAGGATGTGCCGTCGCCCACCTTCACCCTTGTGCAGACCTATGAGAGCCCGGAACTGCTGATCGCCCATGTCGACCTCTACCGGATAGAGGACGCATCGGAACTGCGCGAACTGGGCCTTGCCGAAATCGCCGATGAAGGCGTGGTCATTGTCGAATGGCCCGAACGGGCCGAAGCCGGAATCCGCCGCCTCTCGCCGGACAGTCTCGACATCTCGCTCACTCTCATGCCAGAAGGCTTGCGTCGCGCGCGGCTTGAAGGCCGGGGAAGCTGGGCCGCGCGTCTCGAAGGGCTTTCGCTTTGACGCCACGCGAAGAAACGATCCGCGACTTCCTGAAATCAGCCGGATGGGAAAAGGCCGAGCGCCGTCCCCTCGCGGGCGATGCCTCCTCGCGGCGCTATGAGCGCCTGTCGCTTGCGGGCCGCCCCGCCGTGCTGATGGACTGGCCCTCGGGGCCGGATGCGCCGGAGGTGCCGGGCCGGGCCGCCTATAGCCGCATCGCGCATCTCGCGGAAGATGTCCGCCCCTTCGTTGCGGTGGGCGAGCATCTGCGCCGCCTCGGCCTTGCCGCGCCGGAGATCATCGCAAGCGATCTCGCCCGCGGCTTGCTGCTGCTGGAAGACCTCGGCGACAATGTCTATGGCGCGCTGATCGAGAAGGGCGCGGGACCCGCCGGTGAACATCTCGACGATCTCTATCGCGCGGGCATCGAAACGCTGATCCGCCTCCAGTCCGTTGCCGCGCCGGCCTCGCTTCCCGTCGGTGATGGCACGCAGCATGGCGTGCCGCATTTCGACGACAGCGTCTTCCGCGCCGAACTCGACGTGCTGCTCGACTGGTATTTCCCGGTGGTGCTTGAAGCGGAAGCCTCACCCGCCATGCGAGAGGACTATCACGGGCTCTGGACGGAACTTCGCCCGCAGATCGATGCCGGTGTGAAAACGCTTTTCCTGCGCGACTATCACTCGCCCAACATGCTCTGGCTCGGCGAGCGCGAAGGCGCCGCCCGTGTCGGCCTCATCGATTATCAGGACGCGCTGATCGGTTCGCGCGCCTATGACGTCGTCTCCTTCCTTCAGGATGCGCGGCGCGATGTGCCGGTGGCGCGCGAGAAGGCGATGCTCGCCTTTTATGTCGAGCGCGCGAAATCGGACCTCTCAAGTTTCGATGAGGAGGATTTCCGCGCGTCCTATGCCGTTCTCGGTGCAGAGCGCGCGCTGCGTCTCATCGGCCTCTGGCCGCGCCTGTTGAAGCGCGACGGGAAGCCGCAATACATGGCCCATATGCCCCGCACGCAGGATTATCTCCGCCGCAACCTGACGCATCCCGTGCTTGGTCCGCTCAAGCGCTGGCTCGACACCAATCTTCTCAAGAAGGTGTGAGATGGTGAGCGTTCGCAAGGCAATGGTCATGGCCGCAGGCAAGGGTACGCGCATGCGCCCCCTGACCGACACCATGCCGAAGCCGCTTGTGCCCTTCATGGGCAAGCCGCTCATCGACCATGTGCTCGATCGTCTCGCCGAAGCGGGCATCGGGGAGGCGGTGGTGAATGTCCATTATCTCGCGGACATGCTGGAGGCGCATTTACGGGGCCGCACATCTCCGCGCGTGGTGATATCGGATGAACGCGCCGAACTTCTCGACACGGGCGGCGGCACGAAAAAGGCCCTGCCGCTTCTGGGCGACGGCCCCATCATCACCTTCAATTCGGATTCCGTCTGGATCGAGGGGCTCGGCTCCAATCTCGGCAATCTCATCGCCGCCTGGGACCCCGAGCGGATGGACGCGCTTCTGATGATCGCCGATGCTGCCCGCACCATCGGCTATGTCGGCCGGGGCGATTTCAACATGGATGCCGAGGGGCGTCTGTCGCGGCGCGAGCCGGCGGCGACGGTCCCCTACATGTTCGCAGGCGTCCAGATCGTGAAACCGGAGCTCTTTGCCGAAGGCCCCGCCGGTCCCTTTTCGACCAATCTCGTCTGGGACAGACTGATCGAACAGGGCCGCCTTTTCGGCCAGCGCATGGGTGGCGTCTGGATGCATGTCGGCGCGCCGGACGATCTCGCAGAGGCGGAAGCCTTCCTGCGGGATTTGTGAGGCGCAACGCGCTAGCATGGGCCCCATGAGGGCCGATTCCCCGATGATCTTCTCCATGCCGCCCGGCGCGCCGTTTCTCGAACGGCTGGCCTCGGCGCTTCTTGCCGACCCCTCGCTTGGCGGGCGATTTGCGGGGCGTTTCGAACTCGCCGATCTGACGATCCTCTTGCCCACGCGGCGCGCCGTGCGTGCACTCGGGCAGGCCTTCCTGCGCGCGGGCAATGGCGCAGCGCTCATCCTCCCCTCGATCCGCGCCCTTGGCGATATCGACGAGGATGAAATGATCATCGATCCCGCAGGCCTCGGCGCCGAGGCGCTCGCGCTCCCGCCGCCCATGCCGGCCATGGAGCGTCAGCTTCGCCTCGCGCGGCTGATCGCCATCGAAGGCGGAGCGGTCGAGGTGCGCGCGCTCGGCCTTGCCGCCGATCTCGGCCGCTTCCTCGATATGATCGTGACGGAAGGCGCGGACCTCGCCCAGCTCGAGACGCTGGTGCCGCAGGAATTTGCCGATCACTGGCAGATAACGCTCGATTTCCTGAAAGTCCTGACCGCGCGCTGGCCGGACGAACTTGCCCGCCTCGGCTTCATGGAACAGGCCGAACGCCGCAATCTTCTCCTGCGTGCGCAGGCAGAGATATGGAAGGCAAGGCCGCCTGCCGCGCCTGTCATCGCCGCAGGTTCCACTGGCTCCATTCCCGCAACGGCGGATCTGCTCGATGCCGTCGCCCATCTGCCGCTCGGCGCTGTCGTTCTGCCGGGGCTTGATCTCGGCCTCGATGACGAAAGCTGGAACCGGATCGGCGAACCCGGCACCGCCTGCCATCCGCAATATGGCATGAAGAAGCTGCTTACGCGCCTGCGCGCGGCCCGCGCCGATGTTGCGCTCTGGCCGGGCAGCGACATGCCGCCTGCACGCGCCGCCCGCGCGAAAATTATCTCCGAGGCGCTTCGCCCCGCCGAAACGACCGACAAATGGCACGGGCGACTTGCTGGTCTCAAGCAGGATGCAGCGGAAGGATTGCAGGGTCTCTCCCTGATCGAGGCGCCTTCCGAGCGCGACGAGGCAGGTGCGATCGCGCTCTTGATGCGCGAGGTTCTGGAAGTGCCCGGCAAGACGGCAGCGCTCGTCACGCCGGATCGCAGGCTGGCGCGCCGCGTGGCGATGGAGCTCCGCCGCTGGAACATCGAGGTGAACGATTCGGGTGGCGAACCGCTTGGAAAGACGGCGCCCGCCGCATTCCTGCGTCTGGTCGCTTCCATGGTGGCGGAGGATTTCGCGCCTGTGCCGCTGCTGGCCTGCCTGAAGCACCCGCTCGCAAGTGCGGGTGACGAGCCTGCGCGCTTTCGCGCCAGTATCCGTGCGCTTGAAGAATTGCTGCTGCGCGGTCCGCGGCCCGCACCCGGCATCGGGGGGTTGAGGCGTGCGCTCGCGGCGGAGATGTCGCGTAAACGGCCCGAAGGCCGCAAGCCCGACGCAAGGCTCGCAGGTCTTGGCGGATTGCTCGACCGCATCGAGGCCGCCATCGCACCATTCGCAGCATGCATGAAAGGACCCGCTCCGGCGCAGGATTTCGTGTTGACGCATACAGGCGCCGCCGAGGCGCTGGCCGCCACGCCCCATGAAGGTGGTGCCCTCCGCCTCTGGCGTGGCGAGGCAGGGGAGGCTGTCGCAAACTTTATCCGTGAACTGATCGAAAGCGCGCGCGCTTTCGGTGGCATCCTGCCCGAAACATATCCGCATTTCTTCGGCGAGCTTCTGTCCGCCGGCGTGGTGCGTCCGCGATTCGGGCTCCATCCGCGCCTTTTCATCTGGGGCCCGCTTGAAGCCCGCCTGCAGCATGCCGACCGCATGATCCTGGGCGGATTGAACGAAGGCACCTGGCCTGCCGAGGCGAACATCGACCCGTGGGTCAATCGTCCCATGCGCGCTGCCATGGGCCTGGAACCGCCGGAGAGGCGCATCGGCCTCTCCGCCCATGATTTTGCCGAAGGCGCGACCGCCGCTGAGGCGGTGCTCAGCCGCGCCCTCAAGGTCGACGGTGCTCCGGCCGTCGCTTCGCGCTGGTGGCTCCGGCTTGAAAGCGTCATCGAGGGCCTAGGCCGGAAAAAGTCGGCGTCTGCCCAATGGTGGCAATGGGCGCAGGCGCTCGATGAGCCGGCCCGGGTGCTCGAACCCGTGCGCCCGCGTCCCGTGCCGCCGCTCGCAGCCCGGCCCGTCAAATTCTCCGTCACCGAAATCGAAACGTTGATCCGCGATCCCTATTCGATCTATGCAAGGAAGGTCCTGCGCCTTCCCCTTCTCGATCCCCTCGATGCCGATATCGCCGCTGCCGAGCGCGGCACGATCATCCATGAGGCGCTGGAGCGCTTTGTCGATGCCTGGCCGGGCGCGCTGCCGGGAAATGCGGTTGAGAAGCTGATTGAAATAGGACGTGAAGTTTTTGCGGCGGCGATGGATCGTCCCGGCGTCGCTGCCTTCTGGTGGCCGCGCTTCGAGCGGATCGCGCGCTGGATCGTCGAGTATGAAAGCGAGAACCGCACCGGTCTACGCCGTTCCATCGCCGAAGCGCATGGCGAAATCCTGCTCGGCGAGCTTGCGCGTCCCGTCACCTTGAGGGGCAAGGCGGACCGCATCGATCTCCGCGACGACGGCACCATCGACATCGTCGACTACAAGACCGGCGCGCCGCCAAGCCAGAATCAGGTGGAAAGCGGCCTCGCGCCGCAGCTGCCGCTTGAAGCCGCCATGGCTGCGCGCGGCGGCTTCCGCGAGCAAAAGGGTGAGGGCGCGGCCATTCCCGCATCGCGCACGAGACGCATGGTCTATCTGCGCTTGAGCGGCGGCGAGACGGCAGGAGAGGAGCGGGTGATTGCCGATCCGGGCGGCGAGCTTGCGGAAACGATCTATGAAGCGCTGGTCGATCTGCTCCGCCAGTATGAAAGCGAGGCGACGCCCTATCTCTCGCGGCCAAGGCCCATGTTCTGGGGCCGCTTCGGCGATTACGACCATCTGGCCCGCGTCAAGGAGTGGTCTGCCGCTGGAGAGGAGGGCGAATGAGCGCCCCGGCCAAACATGTCGCGCCCGACGAGGCGCAACGCCGTGCCTCTCATCCGGAAACATCCGTCTGGGTGTCGGCCAATGCGGGTTCCGGCAAGACCCACGCGCTGACGACGCGCGTTGCGCGCCTTCTGCTGGCCGGCACACCGCCGGAGCGCATCCTCTGTCTCACCTTCACAAAGGCTGCCGCCGCCGAAATGTCCTCGCGCCTCTATGCGCGGCTCGGCGGCTGGGCGACGATGGAGGACGGGAAACTCGATGCCGCCATCGCCGGTATTGAAGGCAGCAAGCCCGATGCGGCGACGCGTGCCCTTGCGCGCCGCCTTTTCGCCCGCGCGGTTGAAACGCCGGGCGGCTTGAAGATTCAGACGATCCACGCCTTTTGCGAGCGCCTGCTCGGCCGCTTCCCGCTTGAGGCCGGTGTGCCGCCGCAGTTCGACATTCTGGACGAACGCAGTGCACAGGAGCTGATGGCCGATGTGCGCGACACCGTTCTGCGCGAGGCGATGGCCGACACATCCTCGTCGCTTGGCAGGTCGCTGCTGCATGTCGTCTCTCGCGTTGACGAACTCTCATTCGGCAAGCTCATTGCGGAGGTGACCGGCCAGCGCGGCAATTTCCAGAAGATGCTGGCGCGCTTCGGCGGACTTGAAGGTATCTGTGAGGCCATGCGAATGGCGCTTTCAGTCGGTGCGGAGGAGGCTGCAGAAGCAGTCCTGAATGAAATAACGTCCTTCCCGGACAGGGAGATGCGCCATGCGGCGAAGGTACTCGGCGGCGGCACAAAGACCGATGTCGAGCGGGCCGGGGCACTTGCAGAGATTCTTGCCTCGGCGGATCGCGCGGGCGTGGCGGATGACTACATATCGATTTTTCTGACGAAGGATATGACGCCCCGTGCGCGTCTCATCACAAAGAAGCTCGCTGAAGACAATCCGGATGCGGCCTGTACGCTTGAAGAGGAACAACAACGCGTTCATCGGCTTGTCTCACGCCTCCGCGCCGTCCGTGTCGCCGAAGCGACGGAGGCGATCATTACGATCGCCGTTGCGATCCTCGATGCCTTTTCCGAAGCGAAGCGCGTCCGCGCCCTTCTGGACTATGACGATCTGATCGAAAAGAGCCGGGCGCTTCTCACCCGCAGCGCCATGGCACCCTGGGTTCTCTACAAGCTCGATGGCGGCATCGACCATATCCTGGTGGATGAGGCGCAGGACACGAGCCCCGAGCAATGGGACGTCGTCGCCCGCATCGCCGATGAATTTCTCGCAGGTGCTGGCGCGCGCGACAAGGTTCGCACCATCTTCGCGGTCGGCGACGAAAAGCAGTCGATCTTTTCGTTTCAGGGCGCCGATCCCGCGCGCTTCGACGCCATGAAGCGCTACTTCGAAAAACATGTGAAGGATGCCGCGCTCGGCTGGGACTATGTGCCGCTCACGCGTTCCTTCCGCTCCGTTCCGGAAGTTCTTTCGGCCGTCGACAGCGTGTTTGCGCTCGATCGTGCGAAGGCGGGGCTCACTGCGTCCGGCGATGTCGATCCCCACATCGCCCATCGGGAGCTTGATGCCGGCCTCGTCGAAATCTGGGAGCTGGAAGAGCCGGACGATGGCGATGAGCCGAGCCCCTGGGATGCGCCGCTCGATTATGTGACGGGCGAGGCGCCCATGGCGCGGCTCGCTGCCCGTATTGCCTCGACGATTCGTGGCTGGCTCGACAGCAGGGAAATGCTCGCTGGCCGCGGCCGGCCCATCGAGCCGGGAGACATTCTTATTCTCGTGAGACGCCGCAATGCCTTTGTCGGCGAGATGGTGCGGCATCTCAAGCGGCTCGGCGTTCCGGTGGCCGGTGCAGACCGTATGGTGCTGACGGAGCAGATGGCGGTGATGGATCTGATCGCGCTTGGCCGCTTCGTGCTGCTGCCGGAAGACGATCTCACGCTTGCAACCGTTCTGAAGGGTCCCTTCTGCGGCCTCACGGAGGACGAGCTCTATGATCTTGCCTGGCCCAGGAAGGGATCGCTCTGGAAGGCACTGAGAGAAAATGCCGCCGCCAATCCCCGATATGCGGAGGCGGAAGTCTTGCTATCGCGCCTGCTCGAGCGCGCGGACTTCGAGCCGCCTTATGAATTCTTCGCGCATCTTCTGGCGGGAGAAGAAGGGCGAAAGCGCCTCCTCGCACGGCTCGGCCCGGATGCCGCCGATCCGATCGACGAGTTCCTTTCGCTCGCGCTTGAATTCGAGCGCGATCATGCGCCCTCTCTCGAAGCCTTCCTGCACTGGCTTGAGCGCGGCGCCGCCGAGATCAAGCGCGACATGGATCAGGGCCGCAATGAGGTCCGCGTGATGACGGTGCATGGCGCAAAGGGCCTCGAGGCCGATATCGTTTTCATGCCGGACACCTGTGCCGCACCGGGCGGTGCGCATGATCCCGCGCTCCTCTCGCTTCCCTCTCTTGGGGAAGACGGCCCGAAACTCCTGCTCTGGCCTGTGCGCAAGAAGGATGAAGACGCGGTGAGCGCCGAAGCGCGCGAGCGCCTTCGTGCGTTGCAGGCAGCAGAATATCGCCGTCTCCTCTATGTGGCGATGACGCGCGCGCGCGACCGGCTCTATGTCGCGGGGTACAGGGGGCGCAATCCGCCTTCGCCCGATTGCTGGTACGAAATGATCTGCGAGGCGCTGATTCCGCAATCGGAGGAAGTGACGCTGGAGGATGGCCGCCGCCTGTGGCGCATCGAAGGCAGGCAGCGGCGCAAGCCCGATGCAGCGCAGGTGGAGGCGCGACCGGAAGCGCCGCCACTGCCGGCCTGGGCCATGCAGGCCGCACCTGCCGAGCCGGCACCCACGCGGCCCCTTGCGCCGTCGCGCCTGCCGCCGGAAGGCATGGCTGAACCGGCCGCCTCCTCGCCGGTGACGGACGATGCCGCCTCGCGCTTTCGCCGGGGCAGTCTCATTCACCGTCTCCTCGAAACCCTGCCCGAGATACAGACGGATTTGCGCCGTGAAGCCGCACAGCGCTTTCTTTCATTATCCGTTCACGGAATTGACGAGAAGGAGCAGAGCGAAATCGAGCAGGCGGTGTTCAAGGTACTGGACGATCCGGAGCTTGCCTCCGTCTTTGCACCGGGCAGCCGCGCCGAAGTGCCGGTGACGGGTATGATCGAGTTTCGCGGGCGGCCGCTTCTCGTGGGCGGTCAGATTGACCGTCTCTGCATCGAGGAAGACCGGATAACGATCGTCGATTACAAGACCAATCGCCCGCCGCCTGCCGATGCCGCCTCTGTCGCGCCTGCCTATCTTGCCCAGATGGCGGCCTATCGCGCGATCCTCCGCAAGATTTATCCAGGTCACATGATTCGCTGCGCTCTGCTTTGGACGGAAACCGCACACCTCATGCTATTGCCCGCGGAAATGCTGGAAAATGCGCTGAAATCCTGAGGTCCTGCGGCAATCCGGCAGCCTTGACCTTGCCGGGGGGCATTCCTAGATTGAGGGTAACGCAAACACCGATGTACATGCGCGATTGATGCGCGCCTTGCCTCCCTTGCCGGTGGCCGGGCTTTTGAAGGATGAAAAAATGACGACCAGCAAAGTGACCGATGCATCGTTTGAATCCGATGTGCTCGACGCCAGCGGCCCGGTGCTCGTCGATTTCTGGGCGGAATGGTGCGGACCCTGCAAGCAGATAGGCCCGGCGCTCGAGGAAATCGCGAAGGATTACGGCGGCAAGCTCACCGTCGCCAAGATCAATATCGACGAAAACCCGAATACGCCGACGAAGTATGGCGTGCGCGGCATCCCGACCCTGATGATCTTCAAGGATGGTCAGGTTGCAGCAACGAAAGTCGGCGCGCTGCCGAAGGGCAAGATCGTCGAATGGATCGACAGCTCGCTCTGAAAAGAGTTAAGTCCCAAGAAAGGCCGGTCGCTCGACCGGCCTTTTTTGTTGTCTCAGCCATTCTCCTTGAGAATGTGCCCGGCGAGATAGAGCGAACCGCAAATGAGTATGCGCGGCACCGCGCGCCCCGCAGCAATGACGAGCCGTTCGAGCGCTTCGCCGATGCTCCCCGCCGCATTGGCGCTGAGCCCCGCGTCGCGTGCCATCTCGCAAAGCCGTTCGGCGGGAAGGCTTGCATCGGCGCCGGGAATCGTCACTGCTTCCACATGCGCGGCAAGCCCGCGAAAGGCCGCGAAATACCCTGTCGCATCTTTCGTTTCCAGCATGCCTGTGAGCAGCAGCAGCGGGCGCGGCGCGGAAGCCGGGTCGCGCTGCGCAATATCAGCCATGGCTTCGGCAACGGCGCGCCCCGCCGCCGGATTGTGCCCGCCATCGAGCCAGACTTCGCAAGCCTCGGGCAAATGCCGGAAGAGCGGGCCATGCGTCAGCCGCTGCATTCGCGCCGGCCATTCTGCATGGACAAGCCCCTGTGCAATCGCATCGCGTTCCAGCGGCAGCATGCCTGCCTGCCGCAGCGCGCAAATCGCAACGCTCGCATTGCCGATCTGATGCCGCCCGGTCAGGCGCGGCAAGGGCAGATCGAGAAGTCCCTGTTCGTCCTGGTAGACGAGGGCGCCTGCCTCCTCATGCGCGGAGAAATCCTGGCCATGAATGAGCAGCGGCGCGCCGATCCGCTCCGCCGCCATTTCGATGGCGACACGCGCCTCATCCTGCTGCGGCCCGATCACGCCGGGAACGCCCAGTTTCAGAATGCCCGCCTTTTCGCCCGCAATCAGCGTCAGCGTATCGCCGAGAAAGGCCTGATGGTCGAGATCGACGGGCGTGATGATGCTGACGGCGGGCTTTGCAACGACGTTCGTCGTGTCGAGCCGCCCGCCCATCCCGACTTCGAGAATGAGTGCATCCGCAGGATGACGTGAAAAGGCAAGCAGCGCCGCCGCCGTCGTGATCTCGAAAAAGGTGATAGGCGCGCCGGCATTCGCGCGCTCGCACTCATCTAGCAGTGCGGCGAGTTCCTCCTCTTCGATGAAGGCGCTTCTCGGCCTGCCCGCAAGCCGGATGCGCTCGTGGAAGCGGACGAGATGCGGCGAAGTATAGGAATGAACGGCATATCCGCCTGCCTCAAGCATCGCCCGGAGCATCGCCGAAACGGAGCCTTTGCCGTTTGTGCCTGCGATATGCAGTACAGGCGGCAGCTTCCGCTCCGGATGGCCGAGCGCGGCTAGAATGCGCCAGGTGCGGTCGAGCGACAGATCGATCAGCTTCGGATGAAGCTTCGTCAGCCGCTTGAGAATGACATCGCTGCGCGCGGGTGCCGCTTCGCTCACGATGCGGACGGCGCCGTCACCGTCGCGGGCACATTGGCGCTTTGCTGCTTGCTGCTGCGCGGACGATGCGTCATCAGACGGATAAGCCGCGAAAGTGTTTCCTTCATCTTGTGCCGGTGAACGATCATGTCGATCATGCCGTGATCGAACTGGAACTCGGCGGACTGGAAATCGTCCGGCAGCTTTTCGCGGATCGTCTGCTCGATGACGCGGCGTCCCGAAAAGCCGATAAGCGCCTTCGGCTCGGCGATATGCACGTCGCCGAGCATCGCATAGGAGGCCAGCACGCCGCCGGTCGTCGGGTCGGTCAGCACGACGATGAAAGGCTGGCCCGCTTCGCGCAGAAGCTGCAGCGCAACCGTCGTGCGCGGCATCTGCATCAGCGACAGAATGCCTTCCTGCATGCGCGCGCCGCCTGCCGCAGTGAAGAGAATGAAGGGCGCCTTCATTTCGCGCGCCGTTTCCGCACCCTTGATGATCGCCTCGCCCGCCGCCATGCCGAGCGAGCCGCCCATGAAGGCGAAGTCCTCGACAGCGACGACGGTTTCGACGCCGTCGAGCGGTCCATGCGCCACGGTGACGGCATCTTCCGCGCCGGTCTTGGCGCGTGCTTCCTTCAGCCGGTCGGGATATTTCTTCTGATCGCGGAACTTCAGCGGATCGGCCACCACACCGCCGATCTGGACCGTCTGGAATTCGCCATTGTCGAACAGCGCTGCAAACCGCTCTTTCGAGCCGATGCGCAGATGATGATCGCAGCTTGGGCACACACGCTGCGCCGCATCGAGGTCGCGGTGGAAGATCATCTCGCCGCAGGAGGGGCACTTGTTCCAGAGATTATCCGGCGTGTCGGCCTTCTTCTTGAAGACCCGCTGGATTTTCGGCCGGACGACATTATTGATCCAGTTCATCTGCTGATCTCCCTATTCCGCGGCCGCCGCACGCGCCTTGTGAACGCCATCGGCAAGTGTGCGCACGAAGCCGAGCACGCGCTCCGCAGCGCCCGGCTGTGCCCGGCCTTCCCTGTCGAGTTCCTTCGCTATCGCATCGACGATTGCCGAGCCGACAACCGCGCCATCGGCCGCGCGGGCGATGTCGGCCGCCTGTGCCGGTGTCTTGATGCCGAAGCCGACGGCGACGGGCAGCGGCGTGTGCCGCTTGATGCGCGCCACGGCTTCCGCGACATTGCGCGCCTCCGGGCTTGCCGAGCCGGTAATGCCGGTGATCGAGACGTAATAGACGAAGCCCGACGTATTCGCGAGTACGGCGGGGAGCCGCCTGTCGTCCGTCGTCGGCGTCGCAAGGCGGATGAAGTTCAATCCCGCACGCATTGCCGGTTCGCAAAGCTCGTCATCTTCTTCCGGCGGCAGATCGACGACGATAAGCCCGTCGACGCCCGCTTCGCAGGCCCGCGTCAGGAAGGTTTCCACGCCCATGTGATAGATCGGGTTGTAATAGCCCATCAGAACGATCGGCGTTTCATTGTCGCCTTCGCGGAAGCGGCGCACCAGTTCGAGCGTCCGTTTCATGCTCGCGCCATTGCGGAGCGCGCGCTGCGACGAGGCCTGGATAGCGGGGCCGTCCGCCATCGGGTCGGTGAAGGGCATGCCGAGTTCGATCACATCGGCGCCCGCCGCCGGCAGGCCCTTAAGCACCTCGAAGGAGGTATCGAAATCCGGATCGCCGCCTGTGATGAAGGTCACGAAGGCGGCGCGGCCTTCCGCTTGCAGCGCTGCAAAGCGCCTGTCGAGCCGCGTGGTCACAGCGTCACCCCCAGATACCCGGCGACCGAGAACACGTCCTTGTCGCCGCGCCCGCACATATTCATCACCATGAGGTGATCCTTCGGCAGCGTCGGTGCGATCTTCGCAACGAAGGAGAGTGCATGCGCCGGTTCGAGCGCGGGGATGATGCCTTCGAGCCGCGAACAGAGCTGGAAAGCCTCAAGCGCCTCATTGTCGGTCGCTGACACATATTCCGCCCGGCCCGTCTCGTGGAGCCAGGCATGTTCCGGCCCGATACAGGGATAGTCGAGGCCTGCCGAAATCGAATGGCCGTCCTTGATCTGCCCGTCTTCGTCCTGCAGCAGATAGGTGCGGTTGCCATGCAGAACGCCGGGCGTGCCGCCCTTGAGCGAGGCGCAATGCTCGCCGGTCTCGATGCCCTTGCCCGCCGCTTCCACGCCGTAGATCTTCACCGACGGGTCGTCGAGGAAGGGATGGAACAGGCCCATCGCGTTCGAGCCGCCGCCGATGCACGCGACGATCGAATCCGGCAGCCGCCCTTCGCGTTCGAGCATCTGCTTCTTCGTTTCATGGCCGATGACGGACTGGAAGTCGCGCACCATTGCCGGATAGGGATGCGGGCCCGCGACGGTGCCGATCAGATAATAGGTATTGTCCACGTTCGTCACCCAGTCGCGCAGTGCCTCGTTCATCGCGTCCTTGAGTGTACCCGTGCCCGAAGTGACGGGGATAACTTCCGCCCCGAGAAGTTTCATGCGGAAGACATTGGGCTTCTGCCGCTCGATATCGGTCGCGCCCATATAGATGACGCAGGGCAGGCCGAAGCGCGCGCAGACCGTCGCCGTCGCCACGCCATGCTGCCCGGCGCCCGTTTCGGCGATGATGCGCGTCTTTCCCATCCGCCGTGCGAGCAGGATCTGTCCGAGGCAATTATTGATCTTGTGGCTGCCGGTGTGGTTCAGCTCGTCGCGCTTCAGATAGACCTTGGCGCCGCCCCCGCGGCCAGAGGCCGCAGACAATTCACGAAAGTGCTCGGTCAGGCGTTCGGCGAGATAGAGCGGGCTCGGACGGCCGACATAGTCGCGCTGCATGAAGTCGATCTCGGCCTGATAGGCAGGATCGGCCTTCGCATCCGCATAGGCCTTTTCGAGATCGAGAACGAGCGGCATCAGCGTCTCGGCGACGAAGCGTCCGCCGAAAATGCCGAACCGGCCGCGCTCGTCGGGGCCATGTCTCAGTGTGTTTGCAGTCGTCGCGCTCAAGACATCTCTCTTTCGGTGCGGGCCCGGTCAGCCGGCCTTCGCCGCCCTGATGAAGGCCTCGATCAGTTCGGGCGACTTCTGTCCCGGCGCGATTTCCACGCCGGAAGAAACGTCCACGGCTTCGGCGCCGGTGATCCGGATCGCCTCGGCAACATTCTCCGCGGTGAGGCCGCCCGACAGCATCCAGGGCATGTCGGGCCGGTGTCCGGCGATCAGCGACCAGTCGAAAACAAGGCCATTCCCGCCGGGCAGGGCGCCCGCCATAGATTTAGGCGGTTTGGCATCGAACAGCAACAAATCGGCGGAATCTCGGTAAATATCGCCGGTTTCGGGATCGCCGGGCTCGGCCACGCCGATCGCCTTCATCAGCGTGATGCCATAACGCGCTTTGAGCGCCAGCAGCCGTTCGGGCGTCTCCGCGCCGTGAAGCTGCAATATGTCCGGCCGGATCGCCTCGACCATCCTGTCGAAGGCCGCATCATCCGCATCGACGCTGAGCGCCACCTTCATCACGGAGGAGGGCACCCGGGCGGCAAGCAAAGCCGCGGCCTCGAAGTTCACGAAGCGCGGACTTCTCGCCACGAAGGTGAAGCCGAGATAGTCGGCCCCGGCGTCAACCGCGGCATCCACCGTCTCCGGCGTCGACAATCCGCAGATTTTCACACGCACCGTCATGGGAACTCAGGCCGCGAGCGAGCGGATGATTTCTTCCGCCGCGTGGCGCGGGCTCCCCGCGCCGGTGATCGGCCGCCCGATGACGAGCACATCTGCGCCGAGCGCCAGCGCCTCTGCCGGTGTCATCACGCGCTTCTGGTCGCCGATGTCGCTGCCGGCGGGCCGGATGCCGGGCACGATCAGCTTGAAATCCGCTCCGAGATCGCGCTTCAGCATTTCGATCTCATGGGCCGAGCAGACGACCCCGTCGAGGCCTGCCTCGGCGGCAAGACCGGCGAGGCGGCGGACATGGTCGGCGGGCGAGCCCGTGACGCCGGTATCGGTGAGATCGGAGGCGTCGAGGCTCGTCAGCATCGTGACGCCGATGACGAGCGGCCGCGTCGCGCCCGCTTCCCTTGCAGCCTCGGCGGCGGCGCGCATCATCGCCTTGCCGCCGGCGGTATGGACATTGACGATGGCGGGTTTGAGCGGCAGCACGGCGCGGATGCCGCCTGCCACCGTGTTCGGAATGTCATGGAGCTTCAGGTCCAGAAAGATCGGCAGGCCCGCTTCCGCCACCGCGTGATAGCCCGCAGGCCCGAGCGCGTTGAAGAATTCCATGCCGAGCTTGAGGCCTCCCACCTTGCCTTCAAGCTCGCGGGCAAGCTCGATCGCCCGGCCAAGTTCGGTCGTATCGAGCGCGCAGAAAATGGGGTTTTCGGAGGTCATGCCGTATCGCCTTCCCAGTTGGGCTCAAGGGCCGGACGGGGTTTCCGCGCCTTATATCAGATCGCCACGAAGCGGGGATAAGTTTCTAGCCCTCGCCCCTGAGTGCCGGAAGATTGGCTCCGGCATCGCGGCTTTCCGCGGCTTTCGTAGCCTTTTTCCGCCGTGCCTGGGCCCATGCGCCCATGCCGCCTAAAAGGATGCCGAGGAACACCGAGGCGAGAATGACGAGAAAAAGCGGCAGCTCGAAGCTGATCGCGGGCGAGGCCTGATCGAACGGATCGAGGCTGAACGTCACCGCCCCCCGGTTGGCGACGGCAATCGCCATGACGAGAACGATAATCGGCGGCAGGACGATCCAGCGCAGGAGTTTCAACGGTCTTCTTCCTGTCCAGAATGATCCGGCGGAAACGGCAGCAGGCGGCTCAGTCGTCGTCGCCGTCGCTGTCGTCGTGGTTCATCAGCTTGTCGTCGGAAATATCGGCGTTATTGAGGCGCTCGCGCAGTTCCTTGCCCGTCTTGAAGAAGGGCACGGATTTTTCCTCGACATGAACGGGCTCGCCGGTGCGCGGGTTGCGGCCGGTGCGCGCGGGGCGGCTTTTCACCGAAAAGGCGCCGAAACCGCGCAGTTCCACCCGGTCGCCGCGCGCCAGCGCCGCGCTGATCTCGTCGAAGATCGTGCTGACGATGCGTTCCACGTCGCGCTGATAGAGATGGGGATTGGCTTGCGCAAGGCGGGCGACGAGTTCCGATTTGATCATGTTCTGGCGTCCCCCGGCTGCGCCTCACCTCGTTGCCCGCCATCTGCCGGAAGCGGCGGGAACCCTGTCTTGATTAGCGGTCAGGTTGCCAAAGGCTCGTCAGACCGTCAAGTGTAAGTCTTTTTGCCCGCTGCGTTTTTCCGCTCAGCCCGTCGATGGTGACGAGTGCCGCCTCGCCTGCCGCGCGGCCGAGGAAACCGGAAAAGCCGCTGCCGGGATAGCCCGGCTGCCAGTCGTTGACCGGAAGCTCCGCATCGATTCCGTGTTCGCTGGATAGCCAGTCGATGGCCACCTCTTCGCCGCCCAGCGCGTCGACAAGGCCGTTCTCGACCGCCTGCCAGCCGGTGAAGACGCGCCCGTCGCCGACCGCCCTCGCCGCTGCCTCGTCCATGCCGCGCCGCTCGCTCACAAGCCCGATGAACCAGCGATAGGACGCATCGACCATGTCCTGCGTCGCCTTGATGGCGCGCGGGTCGGCCTTGTGGAAGGGGCTCGGCTCGGCCTTGAGCGGCGCCGATTTCACTTCCTTCATCTCGACGCCGATATTGCCGAGAAGTTCCTCAAGTTGCGTCCACTGGAAAAGCACGCCGATGGATCCGGTGATCGTGTTGCCGCGCGCAACGATATGATCGGCCGACAGCGCCGCGATATAGCCGCCGGAGGCAGCCACCGTGCCCAGAACGGCCACAACGGGCTTTTCTTCCGCGAGCGCCCGCACCCCTTCATAAAGGGCTTCCGCGCCGGTCGTCGTGCCGCCCGGGCTGTCGATAGAGAGGATGACCGCCTTTACGCTGCTGTCCGAGGCGATCTGTTCGAGCATTTCGAGCTGGTAGCGGTCATCGACGATGATGCCGCCCACCGTCACCCGCGCGATATGGGCCTCGCCGAAGGAGATGCCCCGGTCGGCGGTGAGCACGATCAGCGCGACGGCCAGCGCGAGCACGGCGCCGGCGCGCCAGAAAAACAGGCGGCGCTTGAGACGTCGCCTGTCGGCGAGGGTGTCGGCATCGAGTGACACGTGTCATTCCTCCGGGCAGGACCATCGGGACCGGAAGCTTACCCCGGCAGGCGGAAGTGTAAACGGTTTCGAGGCTGCGGCATTTCAGGCTGCCGGAACGAAAACGGGGCGGCCGAAGCCGCCCCGCCCGATGAATCAGGACCTGAGCCCGGATTACTTGTCGTCGGCATTGGCCTTGTTGAGGGCCGCACCGAGAATGTCGCCGAGCGAAGCGCCGGAGTCCGACGAGCCGTACTGGGCGACCGCTTCCTTTTCTTCCGCGATTTCCAGCGCCTTGATCGAGAGCTGGATCTTGCGGGAGGTGCGGTCGAACTGCGTCACGCGCGCATCGACCTTGTCGCCGACGGCAAAGCGCTCGGGGCGCTGGTCGGCACGGTCACGCGCAAGTTCGGCGCGGCGGATGAAGGACGGCATGTTGTCTTCGCCAACCGTCACTTCGAGACCGTTCTCGGTCACGCCCGTCACCGTGCAGGTGACGACGGCGCCCTTGCGCAGCTCGCCGAGCGATTCCATCGGATCGCCGGAAAGCTGCTTGATGCCGAGCGAGATGCGCTCCTTCTCGGTGTCGACGTCGAGCACGACCGCCTTGACGACCTGGCCCTTCTGGTAGTCCTGCATGGCTTCTTCGCCGGGACGGTTCCAGTCGAGATCGGACATGTGCACCATGCCGTCGACATCTGCATCGAGACCGATGAAAAGGCCGAATTCGGTGATGTTCTT
>JAJLKS010000282.1:0-2483 GCA_033838765.1 Alphaproteobacteria bacterium | reverse complement strand
GCTGATCGTTATGCCGGTGACCCGGCAGCCGATCTCGCTTGCCGCAAATTCCGCAAAGCCGCCCCAGCCGCTTCCGATTTCGAGCAGGTGATGCTCGGGCCGGAGGTCCATGTTGCGCGCGAGCGTCCGGTATTTATTGGTCTGGGCTTCGGAGAGTTCCTGATCCGGGTACTCGAACAGAGCCGAGGAATAGGTCATCGTCGTATCGAGCCAGCGATCATAGAAGCTGTTGCCGAGGTCGTAGTGATACTCGATGTTACGCTTCGAACCGCTTTTCGAATTGCGGCGCATCAGGTGGCCGATCCGCGACAGGAAGCGCACCACCGGCATGCCTGTCAGCCTGTCCTGAAGCGCGTCCTTGTTGCGGATGAAGAATTGCAGGAAGGCGGTGACATTGGGGCTGTCCCACATGCCGTCGAGAAAGGCTTCGGCAGCGCCGAGATCTCCGCCCGCGAAAAAGCGCCGGGTCAGACCAAAATCCCGGATGATGATTTCGGCATGTTCGCCTGGCTCTGTGCCGCGAAAAAGAAGACGACGGCCGTCCGGAAGGGTCACGGTCATCGAGCCGTGTCTCACGCGCGCGAGAGTTCTGAATACGAGCCTCGCAAGGCGGGGAATGCCGCCGATCTTGGAGACGTTATCCGGGGTGACGGTAAATACGCCACCCATGTCGCGATTGGTTGCGGCTAGCTGGTGGTTCATGCCCTCCTGCCTCCTCCCTTTCGTAGTCTCAGGACAAGTATAGGCAGGAAATGATCCGAGCCCAGTCTTTCCGGTACGCTGCGGGCGAAGGGCCGGTTCAGGAGGAACGCGGCAAAAATGGCCGAAGTCGGCCACCTTGGGCGCCGCCTCGATCGAACATCGCTATCTGGAGAAAATGGCTCCCCGGGCCGGATTCGAACCAGCGACCAACCGGTTAACAGCCGGTTGCTCTACCACTGAGCTACCGGGGAGCAGATCGGCGGCGCGCCGGATGGCGAGCACCGATGAGGGGTGCGTATAGCAAAGAGATGGAGGGCTTGCCAGCCCAAAAGTCTTGTTATCGCCACCTTTCCGCTCTATCTGCCCGGGGTATTCCCTGTCGGGCTGGTTTTCATGGCTGCGGTACGATTCGGCGATAGAAAGATACGCGTTCCCGGTCCGCCGCTGCTGCGGATCCTTATTGGAATAGCGCTCATATTTGCGGGCGTCCTCGGGTTCCTTCCCGTGCTCGGCTTCTGGATGCTGCCGCTCGGTGTTCTCGTGCTTTCGGTCGACCTGCACCCTGTGCGGCGGTGGCGCCGCCGGGTCGAGGTCTGGTGGGGGCGGCGGCAGAAGAGCAAGCGGGAAGGCCGCGAGGGTTGATACTCAATCGATTCCCAGCGACTTGATGGGGCGGGCCAGCGCAAAGGGCAGGCCGCTCAAAAGGGCCTCGAGCATTCGCCGGTCCTGAAAATCTCCATTCAGCGACAGGCGAGGCAGACTCCACAGGCGCTTGGAGTGGGACCGGTGAATCATGCCCTTTCGTGTCGTCGTCGCGGACCGGAAGCCGAGAGCTTCTGCCAGCGCAAAATCGCGTGTCCCGGCCGAGGATGGATCGCCGTATGGATAGGAGAAGTGGCGCGGACGATAGCCAAGCTCGGCTTCCATGCGCGCCACGCCGTTCTCGATGTCGATACGTGCGTCATGCGCGGAGAGGCGGGCCTGGGCGAAATGGGCGGCAGTGTGCGCCTCCACGCTGGCCAGCGGGTGAGCGGCGAGTGCGCGGACATCATCCCAGCTCAGTGCAAGTTCGCGTGTGATTGCCTTGATGTCGACGTTGTGGATACCGGCAAGGCGCCGCACCTCGGCGCGAAGTTCTACTTCCGGCAGTTCGCGCAATGGCCAGTAGATACCTTCCCAGGCCGCATTCTTTTCTTCAGCGGTTCTGGTGGAGAAGCGTTTTGGACCGCCGGGCAGATGCGCTTCGATGTCCGTTGCAGCCTCGATGATCCGTTCGAGGGCCACCCACCAGATTTCCGCGTCGCCATCCGGCAGGCCGGTTGTGAGGTAGAGAGTGAAAGGGACGCCGTGACGTTCGAAGACGGGCAGGGCGTCGGACAGATTGTCCTTGTAGCCGTCATCCAGAGTGAAGACGACAAAGCGCTCCGGACGGGCGCCTGAGGATATGCGGGTCACCGCATCATCCAGGGAGAGGCACCTGTAGCCACGGGCCTTTACCAGCCGGATCGTCTCGTCGAGAAAATCAGGCGTGATTTCGAGAATCCGGTTCGGCGCAAAGGCGCGGCCATCGTCCGGCCGGACCCGGTGCAGCATGAAGATGACGCCTTCGCCAGCCAGCGACCTGGGCGCGAGGCGGCACACACCGCTTGCGTGAAGCGCGAGAAGGGCGCGCCCCATCACGGATGGCCGGTGCGCCGGGGTGCTGCGGGATTCCTGCATCATTCGGCCATTTTGACCGACAAAAGTTAACGTCAGGCAACTTGCACGGGCCTTGCAGAACC
>JAJLKS010000281.1:0-2648 GCA_033838765.1 Alphaproteobacteria bacterium | reverse complement strand
CGGGAATGACACGACGACGCGGCGGCCGATCCGCTTCATGGCGCGCAGCACTTCCTTCGGGTTGCGCGTTGCCTGGATCGTCTGGCTCAGGATCACATAATCGAAAGCATCGTCCGGATAGTCGGAAAGATCGGTATCGGCGTCACCCTGAACGACTGCGAGGCCGCGCGCCACCGAGGCATTAACGCCTTCCTGGCTGAGTTCGACGCCGCGTCCGTCGACATTTCTTTTCGATTGAAGCAGGGCGAGCAGATCGCCATCGCCGCAGCCGACATCGAGGACGCGAGAGCCGGGCGCGATCATCTCGGCAATCAGGTCGAGGTCTATGCGTGCATCGGCAATGCCTGTCGGACCGCTCATGCGATGACGCCCCGTGCGCGCGCTGCGCTGTCGATAAAGCCTCGCAGAGTTGCAAACATTTCCGGCTCATCGAGCAGGAAGGCGTCGTGCCCCTTGTCCGTCTTGATCTCGACGAAGCTCACCTTCGCCGCAACCGCGTTGAGCGCATGAACGATCTGACGGTTGTCCGAGGTCGGAAAGAGCCAGTCGCTGGTGAAGGAGACGACGCAGAAGCGCGATTTCGTGCCGCGGAAGGCATTGGCGAGGACGCCGCCGAAATCGGCCGCGAGGTCGAAATAGTCCATCGCGCGGGTGATGTAGAGATAGGAGTTCGCGTCGAAACGGTCGACGAAGGTCGAGCCCTGATGGCGCAGATAGCTTTCGATCTGGAAGTCCGCGTCGAAGCCATAGGTGATGCTGTCGCGGTCCTGCAGGTTGCGGCCGAACTTGCGGTGAAGCGCCGCCTCGGAGAGGTAGGTGATGTGCGCGGCCATGCGCGCGACGGCGAGCCCCTTGGCGGGGTTCGTGCCATGGGCCAGATAGGCGCCCTGCTTCCATTCGGGGTCGGCCATGATCGCCTGCCGGCCGACTTCGTGGAAGGCGATGTTCTGGGCCGAATGGCGGGCCGCCGTTGCGATCGGGATCGCGGAAAAGACACGATCGGGATAGGCGGCTGCCCATTGCAGTACCTGCATGCCGCCCATGGAGCCGCCGATGACGCAGAAAATCTCGCCGATGCCGAGCTTGTCGAGCAGCATCGCCTGGGCGCGCACCATGTCTGCGATGGTTATGACCGGGAAATTGAGTCCATAGGGCCGTCCCGTCGCGGGGTCGGTGTCGCGCGGGCCCGTGGTGCCCATGCAGCCGCCGATCACGTTCTGGCAGATCACGAAAAAGCGGTTCGTGTCGATGGGCCGGCCGGGGCCCACCATATGCGGCCACCAGCCGGGCTTGCCGGTGAGGGGTTGGGTGCTTGCCGCGTACTGGTCGCCGGTGAGGGCGTGGCAGATCAGCACCACATTGGATTTGGCAGCGTTCAGCTCGCCATAGGTTTCGTAGGAGATCGTGAAGGGGCTCAGATTGACGCCGCAGTCGAGCGCAAGCGGTTCGCCGGGGCCGAAGGTCGCGCGTGCGCGGTGCACCCGGATTCCGGCCTCCTCGAACTCTGTGCTGTAGGGGCCGCCAGCGCCATCAGGGTGCCCGGCCTTCTCGATTGTGTTCATAGCGCCTCTGCGCTGTCTTGCGGCTGAGCGGTCCCGGAGCGGGTGCCCCGGCCCCCCGCCAAACAGGCTGCATAGCTAGGGATGCACCCCCTGAAATGTCAATGTTTTCTTTGATTTTAATGGGTTGCCCTCGTATGAATACCGCTCCCGCGGGCGGGGCGAGAAGCCCCGGCCCGGGCCGCATTATCCCCTCTGGTGGACCAGCATGACGAGTGAGACGACCACGCCTGAGCAGGCCCTGGCCGATGTCCGCAAGGAGATCGACGCGATCGACGATGCCCTGCAGGATCTGCTGCTGAAGCGGACGGAACTCGTGGTCGGGGTCGCCGAGGCGAAGGCCCGTGCGGCGAGCGAGGCAGGCGAGGGCAGTTTCGTCGCCTTCCGGCCCGGCCGCGAGGCGCAGGTGCTGCGGCGGCTCGCAGAGCGCCACAGAGGCCGTCTGCCGCTCCGGGTGCTGGTGCGGATATGGCGCGAGATCATGGCGGCCATGACGCGCATTCAGGGCCCGTTCCGTGTCGATGTCCATGGCGGCGCGGATGGAAATTCACTCCTCTACTGGGACCTTGCCCGCAATTATTATGGCTCGACGACGCCCATGGACCTCCACCGCGAAGCGCGCGATGTGCTTCGCCGTGTTGCGCAGGACCGGTCGGCTGTCGGCATCCTGCCGGAGCCGGGCGCCGGCAATGACGACCACTGGTGGGTTGCGCTTGCGGCGGGCGGGGCCAATGGCATGCGGGTGGTCGCCCGGCTTCCCTTCGTGGAGACCGGCGATGAACCGGGCGACATACGAGCACTGGTGCTCGCGCATAGCGATTTCGACAATACGGGCGACGATACGGCGCTGATTTCGATTTCCGCTTCGCAGAGCCTGAGCGATGCGCGCGTCTCGGCTCTCGCCAAGGCGGCCGGTATCGATGGCCGCCGGATCGCGAGTGCGCGCGTGGACAATGGCACGGGTGCCTATGTCTATCTCATCGCCATTCCGAATCACATCGAGGAAAACGACGAGCGGCTTGCCGCGCTTGCCGTGGAACCTGTGACGGATGTGAGGCTTCTTGGCGGCTATGCCAATCCGTTGCGCCT
>JAJLKS010000280.1:0-9877 GCA_033838765.1 Alphaproteobacteria bacterium | reverse complement strand
GCCTGCGCAACGCCTGATGCCGGAACTTCGCTATCAGCTTACCTTCGAGGGCACGGTCGCGCCAGAAGACGAGATGGGCGAGCGGATGACGATCTCGTCCGTTGCAGCCATTCCGGCGGCGCTGAACCCCGTGCTCGCCCAGAACGGCCACAGCGCCTATCTCAACGCCGTGGTCGAGACGGATGAATATGGCGGCTTCACCGAGACGGGCGAAATCAGCTTCGGCGCGGGCACCATTCAATATACGACGCGCGGCGAAGGCTTCATCGAGGACACGGATGAAGACGACATCCAGCAGGGCTGCGTCATCCGCCGCATCGAAGGCGGCAGCGGCATTTTCGAGAATGCGAGCGGCTATATCGTCTCGACCTTCACGGTCAGCACCGACGCCGTGATCCGAGACAGCCAGAGCGCGGTGATCTTCACGATGTGAGGGGTGCAGCCCTCAAACGTGCTGGCCGCCATTGATCTGGATTTCCGCGCCATTGACATAGCTCGACTGATCCGTGCACAGAAAATAGATCGTGCGGGCGACTTCTTCCGGCGTGCCGAGGCGGCGCATGGGAATTTCGGCCACGATCTTGTCCGTCCCCGGCGAGAGGATCGCCGTGTCGATTTCACCGGGCGAAATCGCGTTCACGCGCACACCGAGGCGGCCGAATTCGGAGGCCATTTCACGCGTCAGCGCCGCGAGCGCCGCCTTCGACGTCGCATAGGCCGAGCCCGCAAAGGGGTGCACGCGCTCGCCTGCAATCGAGGTCACGTTCACGACCGAGCCCTGCGCCGATTTCAGCTCTTCGACGAGCCCGCGTGCCAGCATGACGGATGCAAAGAAATTCACCTGAAAGACCTTGTACCAGGTCTCCACATCCGTATCGAAAACGCCGAGCCGCGAGCCGCCGGGACCTTTCGGCGAAATCGCCGCATTGTTCACAAGCGCATGAAGCCGCCCGCCCTGATCCTTCAGCCGCTCGCGCATTTCGGCGATGGCAGCCTCCGTGTTCTTCACATCCGCGAGATCGACCTGGATATGGTCTTCCGGGCCGGCCTCCCAGGGGCAGTCCTCCGGAAATGGCTGCCGCGAACAGGTGATGACGCGCCAGCCCGCGCTCGAAAAGCGCTTTACCGTGGCATGGCCGATGCCCCGGCTTGCGCCGGTCAGGATCAGCGTCTTGCGATCTGCATTGTCAATCTGTGTCATGGGCGCAATCGAGATGAAGGCGGTCAGTGGCGCCAGAGCGGCCTTCAGCACCTCGTCCGGCGTGCCGGATGCATCCACGCGGGTCCAGTCCATCACACCAAGGTCATAGGAAAGCTGGCGCCGCAGCACCTCGACGCCTGCATCGGACGGGTCGTCGCCACGGGCTTCGCGCGCCGCCACACGGGCCTCCAGCACGTCCGGCGTCGCCTCAAGCCAGAGCCCTTTGAAAGTAACCCCCTGTTCCGCAGCCAGGCGGGCGATCACGGCGCGCTCCTCTTCCCGCGCAAAAACGGCATCAAGCACCACACTTGCGCCCGCCTCCAGCGCCTTGCCTGCGAGGCGCAGCATTTCCTCATAGACGCGCGCGCCTGCGCCCGGCGCATAGGCCGCCTGCGGCAAGCGCTCGAGCGGCGCCACGCCGAAAATCCTTTTGCGGATCACATCGCTCCTCAGGTGCACCGCGCCGAGCGGTCCGCCCGTCCGCGCCGCGATCCGCTTCGCCACGGTCGATTTGCCCGTGCCGGAGAGCCCCCCGATGGCGGCAAGACATGGCGATGCGGGCTCAAGCAGTCTTTCCGCGAATTCGAGATAGGCGTTTGCCCGCGCCTTCGACGCCTCGTCCTTCGCCTGCACCGCCGTCACCTTGGCGCGCACCACCGCTCGCGTCGCGGCGAAAAGCGGCAAGAGGGCAAGCCCTGTCACCGCCGCGTCGATCTCGTCTTCCGCCAGATGATCGAGATAGACATTGAGCGCGCGGTTCGCGAAACCTTCAAGGCGTGCATCGCTTCTGGCGCGGAAGGCGATGTCCATCAGGAGGAATGCGAGATCGTAGAGTACATCGATCCGTGCGATGTGGTCGTTGAATTCGATGCAATCGAAGATGACCGGGTGTCCGCCGATCTCCGTCACATTGCCAAGATGAAGATCGCCGTGGCAGTGCCGGACCTCGCCATGTTCGCGCCGCCTGTCGAGCAGCCCGCGCTGCATTTCGATCAGTTCGCAGCTGCGCTTCGTCACGCGCGCGGCCCTTTCGGCATCGAGCACCGGGCCAAGCACCGGCCTCATGTCTTCCGCGCTGCCTTCGACGATCTTCAGAAAATTTACCGCGCCGCCAAAGTCGCGCCTCACCTCGGCCTTCCGGTGAAAGGCTTCAATGCCGCGCGCAAGCTCCTCCACCGTATCAAGGGAGAGCTCGCCGCGATCCGCCTTCTTCACCAGCAGCCCGTCATCGCCGAAGCGTTTCATCTCGACAAGCCAGTCGGCGGCCTCACCCTCCTCCCCGCCAATCTGGAAGCCTGCGTCCGCGTGCCTGACCGGCACGATACGCAGATAGATTTCGGGCGCTGTGCGGCGGTTCAGTTCAAGTTCGGTCTCGCAGGCGGCCTTGCGCCTTTCGAGCGTCGAGAAATCGAGGAAGGAGAATTTCACCCGCTTCTTCAGCTTGTAGGCGCGCGCACCGGCAAGAAAGATATGCGAAGCATGGGTTTCGATATGACCGATCTTCTCGCCTGCAGGCAGGCCATAGGCCGCGGGCTGCGACAGGAAGGCAACGATCTTGTGCTGTTCTCCGTCCGCGTTCAAACCGTCCGCCTTCAGCTCATCTGGAATCTGGTGAGCTTTTCGTTGCCCGCAGGATCCTGATGAATGATGACTTCCGAACCCGGGAAGGCAGCGAGAACCTCCTTTTCGATTGCATCGGTGATTTCATGCGCATCGTGCAGCGTCATGCTGCCATCTAGCTCTAAATGAAACTGGATGAAACTGAAGATTCCCGACCGGCGGGTCTTCAGGTCATGCAGGTTCAGCACTTCCTTGCGGGCATGCGCAATCTGCTTGATCCGCTCGCGCTCCTCCTCGGAAAATTCCCGGTCCATGAGCTGATCCAGCGAATTCAGCACGATCTTGCCCGCGCTCCAGCCGATCAGTCCTGCAATGACGAGACCGAAAACCGCATCGGCGCGATGCAGGCCGAAATATCCGGAAAGAACCAGCGCCGCGATCACCGACAGGTTCATGAAGAGATCACCGCGATAGTGGATCGAGTCCGCCTCGATCGCGAGCGAACCCGTCTGCTTCACGACATGACGCTGATAGGCGACGAGACCGAGCGTCAGCAGGATGGCGACGATGACAACGGCTATGCCTGCATCGGTCGAAGCGACAGGCTTCGGCTCGATAAGCCGCGACACGCCCTCATAGACGAGATAGCCGGCCGAGCCGAAAATGAAGATCGACTGGCCGAGCCCCGCCAGCGCCTCCGCCTTGCCGTGGCCGAAGCGGTGTTCCTTGTCGGGCGGCATCAGCGAGGCGCGCACGGCGACAAGATTGAGCAGCGATGCCGCGCCATCCAGCAGCGAATCCATCAAGGTTCCGAGCATGGCGACCGAATCCGTCGTCCAGTAGACCGCCGCCTTGAGCGACACCAGGATCACAGCAACGGCAACAGCGGCGAAGGTCGCACGGCGCATCAGGCTTTCGGCTGCGCCATTGCCGATTGCAGGCGCGGCAGAGGTCACGGGAACAGCCTTTCCGTCCGCCAGGGCGCCTTTGCGGACTCCCGCTCGAAGACAAGCCGGTCGTGCAGCCGGAAAGGACGGTCGCGCCAGAACTCGATGCGCACCGGCACGATGCGGAATCCCGACCAGTGCGGCGGGCGCGGCACCTTGCCGAGGCCGAACTTCGCGGCAAACAGGGCAACCTGCTTCTCCAGCGCAAAGCGGCTCTCCAGCGGCCGGGACTGCTTCGAGGCCCAGGCGCCGATCTGGCTGTCCCTCGCGCGCGAGTCAAAATAGGCGTCGGCCTCTTCCTCGCTCACAGGGCTCACATGGCCGCGCACGCGAATCTGGCGGCGAAGGCTCTTCCAGTGAAAGCACAGCGCGGCTGCCGGATTCTCCTTCAGCTCCTGCCCCTTGGCGCTTTCGAGATTGGTGTAGAAGACGAAGCCATCTGCATCCGCGCCCTTCAGCAGCACCATGCGGACGTCGGGAAAGCCGTTAGCATCCGCCGTGGCAAGCGCCATGGCGTTCGGGTCTTCGGGTTCCTTGTCGCGGGCGAGTTCCATCCATTCATGGAACAGGGCAATCGGGTCCTCGCTTGTGAAGATGCCAGCCTCGTCCGCCTTGTCCTTCGTTTCGCTCATGTCGTCCTTCCGGCTTTCGGTTCGGGAAAAAGCCGCGGTTTCTGCGGTTTCCGGCGTACCTTGCCGCTCCAATCTTGCCACAATTCCCACCTTATATAGGTCAGTCTTATCGCTAGGGGGCGACAAAGCACAGGACCGAAGCAATGAAATTCGTCAAGGGAATTGCCATTGGCGCCGTGGCACTCGCGCTCGCCGCCTGCGACCAGAGCGCCTATGGCGGCGGCGGAATCGACAAGCAGACCATGGGCACCGTCGGCGGCGCCGTACTGGGCGGCCTTGCCGGTTCGCAGGTCGGCAGCGGCACGGGCCGGCTCTGGGCCACGGGTGCGGGCGTACTGCTCGGCGCCATCGTCGGCGGTGAAATCGGCAAGTCGCTCGACCGCGCCGACCGCCAATATATGGGCCAGACGACCTATAACGCGTTGGAGAGCGGCCGCTCAGGCCAGCCGGTGCAGTGGCGCAATCCGGATTCCGGCCATTATGGCTCCGTCACGCCCCAGGCCGCCTATCAGCAGAACAATCTGACTTGCCGTGAATACACCCAGACGGTTTATATCGACGGGCGCAGCGAACAAGCCTATGGCACGGCCTGCCGCCAGCCGGACGGCGCCTGGCAGATCACGAACTAAGTCCAGCAATCGAGGGGTGGACCGGCAGGTATGACTTTCATCAGGTCCACCCTACTTGCCGCCGGCATGATCGCGGCGTTCGGCGTTTCGCCGGTCGCGACATCTCCGGCCGCCGCAGAGGGCGCCTCCGTCCGCGATCTGATCGGCCAGGAAGCGCCGCCGAGGGAAGAAAACAGGGCCCGCTTCAATGAAGGTGTCGCCGCCTATGATGCAGGCGACTTCGCCCGTGCCTTCGAAATCTGGCTTCCCATCGCGCAGGAAAACGACCTCGCCGCCATGCGGAACGTCGCCCTCCTGCTGCGGGAAGGAAAGGGCGTCGGGAAGGACCCCGCCCGCGCCCTCTATTTCTTCGAACGGGCCGGACGATCCGGCCTCGTCTCGGCACAGGTCAACACCGCCTTCATGTATCTCAATGGCGAGGGAACGGCGCAGGACTACAAGACGGCGTCCTTCTGGTTCCATGCCGCCGCCGTCGCCGGCGTGCCCGCTGCCCGCTACAATCTCGGCGTGCTCTATGAACGCGGCCTTGGCGTCGAGCGCGATCCGGCGCGGGCCCTTGCCTGGTATGCGCTGGCGGCGCAGACAGGTCATGAAGGCGCGCTGAAAAGGTTAACGGAACTGGTGCCGAGCCTGCCGGGCCCCGAGCCGCAGAAAGAGGAAGACCGGGCCGCATCCGTCACTGCGCCGCCGCCTGCCGCAGCCCAAATCGACACAATGTCGAGCGACGCGCCTTAACCAATTCGTATGCGCCCGCGCCTAGACTGGCCTCCGGTCCGGCTCTGGAGTGACGGCGCTTGCGCGATCCATACGACATTCTCGGTTTGCATCCCGGCGCGAACAATGCCGAGGTGAAGGCTGCCTATCGCAGGCTTGCGAAGCAGTTGCACCCCGATGCGCAGCATTCTTCCGCCGCGCAGCATGCGCGCTTTCAGGAAGTGACCGCCGCCTATAATCAGCTCAAGGACGAGGCAAGCCGCCGCCGCTTCGAGGCCGAGCGCCTTGCCGAAGCCGCTTCGGCGCGGCAAAGGGCGTTTCATGCCGCGGCGGCGAGTGCTGAGCCCCAGACCGACGACCTTTTCACCGAGCTCTTTGACGGGATCCGCAGTGCGGGCAAGCGCGTCTTTCGCGCGCGCGGCGAGGACCGCGTCTACCGGCTGACGGTAAGTTTTCTCGAAGCCGCGAATGGCGCCACAAAGCGCGTGCGCCTTGCAGGCGGCAGGATGCTTGACGTTGCGGTACCGGCCGGCATCGAAAGCGGCAAGCAGATCAGGCTGAAGGGACAGGGTGGCGAAGGCCATGGCGGCGCGGAAGCGGGCGATGCGCTCGTCACCGTCGAGGTGGAAGCCCATCCCTTTTTCGAGCGCCGCGGCCAGGACATTCATCTCACCCTGCCCGTCACGCTGGCCGAAGCGGTGCACGGGGCGAAAGTCGAGGTGCCGACCGTTTCCGGCACCGTATCGCTTGCCATTCCGGCAGGCTCGAACAGCGGAACCCGGCTGCGGCTGCGGGGCAAGGGCATGGGCGCCGAATCCGGCGCCAAAGGGGACCAATATGTGACCCTGTCCCTCGTCCTGCCGGAAGCGCCGGATCAGGCGCTAAAGGACTTTGCCGCAAGCTGGGTGCAGGGCCTCAAGCATAATCCCAGAAAGGGTTTTTCCGGTTCGTGACCTGTCGCAATTTGTCGTGAAACGTGAACCCAACCCACTGAAAATGAGGGGCTTTTTTGTTAGACGGCCAAAGGCTTTTGTGTAGGATGCGGCTCGATTTGAGGCCACGACCAGAATGACGGGGAATAGATGAGCGACGCTACCACCAGCACGGGCCCTGAGCTCAAGGGCAACCTGATGCAGGGCAAGCGCGGCCTCGTCATGGGTGTCGCAAACAACCGCTCGATCGCCTGGGGCATCGCCAAGGCCTGCGCCAATCAGGGCGCCGAGCTCGCCTTCACCTTTCAGGGCGAGGCGCTTCAGAAGCGCGTGACGCCGCTCGCGGAGTCGGTCGGCTCGTCGCTCGTCATGCCTTGCGATGTGACGGACGCGGCAAGCATGGATGCCGTTTTCGAGCGGCTGCAGAAGGAATGGGGCCGGCTCGACTTCCTCGTCCACGCCATCGCCTATTCCAACAAGGAAGAGCTCGACGGGCGCTATGTCGATACCACGCTCGGCAATTTCACCGCTTCGATGGCCATTTCCTGCTACTCGCTTGCCGCGCTTTGCCAGCGCGCCGAGAAGTTGATGACGAATGGCGGTTCGGTGGTGACGCTCACCTATTACGGGTCGGAAAAGGTCATCCCGCACTACAACGTCATGGGTGTCGCAAAGGCCGCGCTCGAGGCGAGCGTGCGCTATCTCGCCGTCGACCTCGGCCGCAACAATATCCGCGTCAACGCGGTGTCGGCCGGACCGATCAAGACGCTAGCGGCTTCGGGCATCGGCGATTTCCGCTACATCCTGAAATGGAACGAACTCAATTCGCCGCTGAAGCGCACCGTGAGCATTGAGGAAGTGGGCAATACCGCGCTCTATCTTCTCTCCGATCTCGGCTCGGGCGTGACAGGCGAGGTACACCACGTCGATGCGGGTTATCATGTCGTCGGCATGAAAGCCGAGGACGCGCCGGACATGAGTATCGTCTGACGGTTCCCCGCGCCTTTTCCGCCCGCCTGTTCACCGCGTAAGGAAGGTCCCCCGGGACCGGGCTCACAGGATGTCGCACAACACGTTCGGCCATCTCTTCCGTGTCACGACCTGGGGCGAAAGCCACGGGCCGGCGCTCGGCTGCGTGGTCGACGGCACGCCGCCGCGCCTCGCGCTCAAGGCGGAAGACATCCAGCACTGGCTCGACCGCCGCCGCCCTGGACAGTCGCGCTTCACGACGCAGCGCCGCGAGCCGGATGAGGTGAAAATCCTCTCAGGCACCTTCGTCGAGGATGGCGTCGAGCTTACGACCGGCACCCCGGTTTCGCTGATGATCGAGAATGTCGATCAGCGCTCGAAGGACTATGGCGATATCGTCGAGAAGTTCCGGCCGGGCCATGCCGATTTCACCTATTTCTCCAAATACGGTATCCGCGACCATCGCGGTGGCGGACGTTCGTCTGACCGCGAGACGGCGGCGCGCGTCGCTGCGGGCGCGGTCGCGCGCGCGGTGCTTGGCAACGGCGTCACCATTCGCGGCGCGCTGGTGCAGATGGGTCCGCACAGGATCGACCGCGCGAACTGGGACTGGAACGAGACGGAAAACAATCCCTTCTGGTGCCCGGACGCGAAGGCCGCCGTCGAGTGGGAAGCCTATCTCGATGGTGTGCGCAAGAGCGGGTCCTCCTGCGGCGCAGTGATCGAGGTTGTTGCCTCCGGTGTTCCCGTGGGTCTCGGCGCACCGATCTATGGCAAGCTCGATGCCGATCTTGCCGCCGCCATGATGAGCATCAATGCCGTGAAGGGCGTCGAGATCGGTGACGGTTTCGCCGCCGCCGCTCTGTCGGGCGAGGAAAATGCCGACGAGATGCAGTCCACCAATCACGGGCTCGGCTTCTCCTCGAACCATGCAGGCGGCATTCTCGGCGGCATTTCGACCGGGCAGGATGTCGTCGTCCGCTTCGCCGTGAAGCCCACTTCCTCCATCCTCTCTCCGCGCAAGACCGTGACCAAAGCGGGTGAAAATACCGAGATCGTCACAAAGGGACGCCACGACCCCTGCGTCGGCATCCGCGCCGTGCCGGTGGGCGAGGCAATGATGGCCTGCGTCCTTGCCGACCATCTGCTGCGCCATCGCGGCCAGATGGGTGAGAGCGGCAATGAGTGATGCGCGCATGGCTGGGGACTACCTCACCGCGCATTATTCAAGGGAGAAAGGCGAAAGCATCGTCTATGGCGCCGTTCTCGCCGCGGGCGCACTCATCATGTTCGGCCTGCCGCGCGCACCGCTGATTTCGCTTGTCCTTGCGCTCGCCGCCGCTGCCATCGCCCTCTATCACTGGCCTTATGTGGCCCGCGAGCGCCGCGCCGTCGCGATCACGCCTGCCGGAATCATGGTGGAGCGGCTCGGACTCCTGCCCTGGAATGCGATTTCCGATGTCCGTCTCTTCGAGCGATACGTGCGCATGATCCGCAACGCGGAACTGCGCATCAGCCTGCGCCGCCCGCTCGCCAGCGCCGTCGAGAACGCGCCTTCCGTCAGCCTTGCCGGACGTTACATGTATCGCTGCTGGAGCATTGTCTCGCCGCAGGAGATCGCGATCAAGCTGTCCACGCTCGACGCAAAGCCGGAAACGGTGGAAGCCGCTATCCGCCAGCACCTGCACCGCCCGGTCTGACGCGTCAGCCTCGCCGGAAAATCCCAACCACTTCGAGATGCGGCGACCAGAGAAACTGGTCGACAGGCGTGACGCGCTCAAGCCTGTAGCCGCCATCGATGAGTGCGCGGGCATCGCGCGCGAATGTAGCCGGATTGCAGGACACGGAGGCAACCACCGGCACCGGCGAATGCGCAATCTCCTCCGCCTGGGGCAGTGCGCCGGAGCGCGGCGGGTCGATCACGATGGCATCGAACTTCTCAAGCTCCGACCTCAGCACCGGCCGCCGCGCCAGATCCCGCGTTTCCGTCGTTACGGGCTTCAGCCCAAGCGCCGGGCCCTGCGAGCGGATCGCGCGGTCGAGCGCGGCGAGCGCGGCCTTCTCGCCCTCCACCGCATGGACCGTTGCCTCATGCGCGAATGCCGCCGCAAATGTGCCGCAACCGGCATAGAGATCGGCGATGCGTTTTGCCTTGCCGATGCCATCGCGGACGAGACCGGTCAGCGCCGCCTCGCCTTCCGCTGTCGGCTGAAGAAATCCGCCGGGTGGCAGCGTCACACGCAGCCCCGAAAGATCGATTTCCGGCACGGCGAGCGGGCACTCCGTCAGCGGC
>JAJLKS010000279.1:0-2742 GCA_033838765.1 Alphaproteobacteria bacterium | reverse complement strand
AGTGTCGCGCGTCGGGCTCTTCACGACGAAGGGAATGTCGAGATGCTCGCCGCGAGAGCGGTCGCGGCACCAATGGGTGAGCATGTAGGTCGGCACGCTGACATCGCAGATGACGCCGACATGGGCGCCGCCATCCGACAGGCCGAACAGCGTGTTCGGGTTGCGGATCATGGTGAGCGCGTTGTCGAGGCTGAACTCGTAGTAATTGTGGAGCGGGAAGAAGAGGAAATTCCGGCCGCCATTCGCCGTCAGAATGTCGTAGACGATGGCATCCGGATTCACACCATCGCGCTTTGCCCGCGCGCCGATGCTTTCTTCGGGCGCCGGTTCGTAGTTCGGCGGATCGCCCAGCTCGAACATCTTGTGATAGGCACCCGCCAGCGAATTGAGGAAGGGGTGCCCGGGCTCGAGACTTTCCGACAGAAGCTGCTCGCGGAAGGCCGGGTCGCGCATGATGGCGACGCGTTCTTCCAGCGGCTTGTCGGCGATGGCGCGGTAGCTCGGGCGCGTGAGGAAAGGATGGACCGAGCCCTGCAGGCCGAGCATGAGGCCGACAGGACGGCCCTGCACCTGCGCCTTGATCGGCAGGCCCTTCGATGCCGCCTTATCGAGACGGCAGAGGAGATCGCGCCACTGGTCGGGCATCACGTCCGCCTGAACGAGCGAGAAGCTCAAGGGGCGGCCCGAGACCTCGACGAGCTTTTCCACCAGCGAAAATTCGTGATCGATCTCGCGGAAGTCCGACACCCATTGCAATACACCGGCGCCCGCTTCCTTCAGCCCTTCGGCAATCGCGATCATTTCCTTGTCGGCCGCGCCGATGGTGGGCGTAAGATCGCCATCGCTGGTGCGGTGCGCCACGGTACGCGAGGTGGAAAAGCCGATAGCGCCCGCCTTGATTGCATCGCGGACGATGGCGCGCATTTCGGCGACTTCGGCATCGGTTGCCGCTTCGCGCTTCGCGCCGCGCTCGCCCATGACATAGACGCGGACAGCGCCATGCGGAACCTGCATCGCCACATCGACGTCATGCGGCAGTTTCTCGATGGCATCGAGATAATCGGCGAAGCTCTCCCACTGCCATGAAAGGCCCTCATGAAGCGCGGCGCCCGGAATATCCTCGACGCCTTCCATGAGGCGGATGAGGCGGTCGTGATCCTGCTTGCGCACCGGCGCGAAACCGACGCCGCAATTGCCCATGACGACGGTCGTGGACCCGTGGATCGAGGACGGCGTCATGCGGCTGTCCCACGTCACCTGACCATCGTAATGGGTGTGAATGTCGACCCAGCCCGGCGTGACGAGAAGGCCCTTGGCGTCGATTTCCTCGCGGCCCTTCGCGGCGACCTTGCCGACCTCGACGATGACGCCCTTGTCGACCGCGACATCGGCCACACGCGGCGCACCGCCCGTGCCGTCCACCACCGTGCCGCCGCGGATTACGAGATCCACCTCGCCCATGATTTCCTCCTCAACCTGTCAATTTCTTGTTGAGGGCATGATAGCGCGGGCGGGCGCCTTTCCGAAACCCAAAGGGCGGGCGCCGGAAAGGCGCAATTTGGTGTTTTTTCAATCGCCTGCGCGGTTGATCGCGGCTTCCTGCGCGAGGCGGGTGTTGCGGCGCTCGATCAGGCCCCGGAGGCGCTTCTGGCGTTCGGCCGTCAGCGGATAGGTCCAGGTGAGCCAGAGCGCGGCGAGGAAGAAGACCGAGGGGATCACCGCATAGGCGAAGGCGAGCCACCACATCTGCTCGGCGCCATTGACGACGCCCGGCGCCGGATTGAAGCCGAAAAAGGCGACGACATTGAGCGAAATACCCGTGCCGAAGGCGGTCGCAAGTTTCGTCGTCATGCCGGAGATGGCGAAGAAGGTGCCGGCCCGCTTGCCCTTGGAGCGGGCGGTGTCGACATCGACCACGTCGGCCAGCATGGCGAGTGGCAGGAACTGCAACCCGCCGAAGCAGAGCCCCTTGGCAATGAACATGGCGGTGAAAATCTGCGTCTGGCCGGGCACGAGAAAGAAGGCGATTGTGGAAAGGCCCGCCGCCGCCGTCATGCAGACGGCGAAAGCCTTATGCTTGCCCATCCGGCGGCCGAGCCAGAGCCAGCCCGGAATGGCAAGAAGCCCTGCCGCGAAATAATAGAGATAGAGCATGCCGACGCCGGTGACGCCGATATAGTCGCGCATGAAGAAGAGCGAGAGCGCATTGCGGAAGGCCTCGCCGCCCGTGACGATGAGCACGATGGCGAGCACGCGCACCATCGGCCCGTTCTTGCCGACGTGGCGCAGCCCCTCAATGAGCGGCACCTGCCGCGAGACCTTTACATGGGCGGGCTCCGCCACGCGCCAGCATACGAGGAAGACGGTGAGCGGCGTCAGAATGATGATCGTCCAGCCCATCGCCATCAGCACGGTCTTCGGGGTGGCCGGCCCGCCGGTGAAAAGCGGCAGCAGCGCCGGGATGAGCGCCGAGATCATGAGACCCACCAGCACATAGAATTCGCGCGAGGCGGTGATGCGCGAGCGCTCGTGATAGTCCGGCGACAACTCCGCGCCCCAGGCGAAATATGGGATGTAGACCAGCGTCGAACCGATGAACATGATGCCGAGCCAGGCGAGCAGATAGATGCCGCCGACCGACGAGAAGCCGAACAGGTGCGGCATGAAGAGGAATAGCACGCCGGTCATCAGGATTGGCAGGCCGACAATCATGAACGGCTTGCGGCGGCCCCAGCGCGTATG
>JAJLKS010000278.1:0-3010 GCA_033838765.1 Alphaproteobacteria bacterium | reverse complement strand
CCGCTGCCGGCTTCAAGCTGTTCCACCGCACGGCGCAGACGGCGGGCGTTCTTCGGGCTGCGGAGAAGGTGAAGCGTTTCGTTGATCGAGTTGTACTCTTCCAGCGAAATCATCACGACCGCTTCGTTCTTCTTGCGCGTTACGATGACGGGCTCCCGGTCGTGAATGACACGGTCCATAACCGATTTCAGTTCTCCGCGAGCCTCGGTATATGTAATCACGTCCATGATCGCCTCCATTTCACTTCGGGCAATATATGTACAGAATATTGTACATGTCAAGAAGCGCGTTGGCAGCCGGCGCAATGCCCCAAAAAAACTTATCCCCTCCCCCTCATCCGCCCCCATCTTATAGGGACCGCCTTCGGGAGGGGTGCTCCGGAGCATCCGTTGCAGAAAGGCGGGCGGCGAAAGCGCCAGCGGAAGTGTAGCGCCTTCCGGGCAACGCCGGAGCCGCGCGGAGCGTATTCGGACGCTTCCCCAAATAAAGTAGAGACAAGCCGGATATGCTCCGCGCCCCTCCACTTTTTCAGAACCCGCAATATGCGGGGAGCTTCGCTATGCGCCTATTCCTCCGCTTCCGGCACGATCAGCGGCTCGTCGCCCGTGAAATCCTCGAGCACCTCCGCCCGCTCAAGCGCCATCTGCGCATAGCAGGCCGCCAGCATCGGCCCGTACATCGTGCCCATCGGAATCTGGAAACGCGAACAGGTGAGTTCCCGATGCGCCTCGTAAGCCGCGCGGCTCGCCTCCACCCAGTCGGTCAGCCGCTGGTCTTCCTTCGAGACGATGTCCATCTCCCGCGCCTTCACCACCCCGTCCCAGTATTCGACGATTTCATACTGGCAGAAGTTCATGGCGAGCGTCGTCCACGTCCCGGCCTCGGCGCATTGCATGAAATATCTGTCGCCGCAGTCGCGCGCCGCATTGCCGTCCTCCTCGGGCGCCGCCGCAAGGCAGGCCTCGATTTCCGTCGCGGCCCGGCCGGGCTCCAGCCATGGATTGTCCTGCTGCGCCGCCACGGGAGCGCTAAACCCAAGCGACAGAACGATAATTGCCGGAAATACGCGGTCCATAAATGAACACCTCTGCCCCTTCAAACTGGCCCCTATAGGCCCTAGACTGCGCCCAAACGCCATTCAGGATTCTGGAAACGCCCATGTTTGTCCATTTCTTCCATGAACTCAAAAAGGCCAATGTGCCGGTCTCGCTGCGCGAGTATCTGACGCTCCTTGAAGCGATGGACCGCGACGTGATCGACCGCAAGGTCGAGGATTTCTATTACCTCGCCCGCGCCTCGCTGGTGAAGGACGAGCGCAACCTCGACAAGTTCGACATCGTTTTCGGCCATGTCTTCAAGGGCCTCGAACTGATGGGCGATGGCGAGATCGCCAATATCCCCGAGGAATGGCTGCGCGCGCTGACCGAGAAATTTCTCACCGAAGAGGAAAAGGCGCAGATCGAGGCGCTGGGCGGCTGGGAAAAGATCATGGAGGAGCTGCAGAAGCGCCTCGAGGAACAGAAGGAACGCCACGAAGGCGGCAACAAGTGGATCGGCACGGGCGGCACCTCTCCCTTCGGCGCAAACGGCTACAACCCCGAAGGCGTGCGCATCGGCCAGAAGGAAGGCCGGCATGGCAAGGCCGTGAAGGTCTGGGACAAGCGCGAATACAAGAATCTCGACGATCAGGTCGAACTCGGCACCCGCAACATCAAGGTGGCGCTGCGCCGCCTGCGCCGCTTCGCCCGCGAAGGCGCGCCGAACGAACTCGATCTCGACGGCACGATCAAGGCGACCGCCCATCAGGGCTGGCTCGACATCAAGATGGTCCCGGAGCGCCGCAACAAGATCAACGTACTGATCTTCTTCGATATCGGCGGTTCGATGGACAGCCATATCAAGCTTTGCGAGGAGCTCTTCTCCGCCGCGCGCACCGAGTTCAAGAACCTCGAATATTTCTACTTCCACAACTGCCTCTATGAAGGCGTCTGGAAGGACAATCGCCGCCGCCACTCGGAAAAGCTGAACACCTGGGACGTGCTCCACAAGTATCCGTCCGACTACAAGGTGATCTTCGTCGGCGACGCCACCATGTCGCCTTACGAAATCACCTATGCCGGCGGCTCGGTGGAACACTGGAACGAGGAACCGGGCGGCATCTGGCTCGAGCGCGTCAACCAGATCTACGAAAGCTGCGTCTGGATCAACCCGATCCCCGAGCGCCACTGGGAATACACGCCCTCTCTCCAGATCATCAAGCAGATCATGGGCGAGCGCATGTTCCCGCTGACGCTGGAAGGCCTCGACAACGCAATGCGGGAACTCTCCCGCTAGCGCCTATTGTCGCTGTCGATCCGCCCATCGACCAGATGGACATTGCGCGGCGCCGAGTCCGCGAAGTCCTTGTCATGCGTCACCGCAATGACGGTTCGGCCTTGGCTTTCCGCAAGATCGGCGAAGATACCCTGCACGATCTCGCTATTGCGCATGTCGAGATTGCCGGTCGGCTCGTCCGCCAGAATGATCGGCGGATCGTTCGCAAGCGCCCGCGCCACCGCAACGCGCTGGCGCTGCCCGCCCGAGAGCTGGTCGGGCCGTTTCTTTGCCTGGTCCGCAATTTCGAAATCGGAAAGCAGCGCCATGCCGCGCTCGTGAATTTCCTTCTCTCCGAGCCGCCCGAGCCGGAGCATGGGCAGCGTCACATTCTGCAGCACCGTGAATTCCGGCAGCAGGAAATGGAACTGGAAGACGAAGCCGAGTTTTGAAAGCCTGATATCGGCAAGATGATCGTGGCTGAACCCCGCCGTATCCTCCCCGTCGATCAGCACAGGGCCACTCGTCGGGAGGTCGAGCAGCCCGAGCAGATAGAGAAGCGAAGACTTGCCCGAACCGGACGGCCCCGTGACGCTGACGAATTCGCCGCGATGGATCGTGAGGTCGATATCGCGCACAAGCGTGACAGGAACCGCTTCCTGCAGGATGCGCGTAACACCCTTTAGCTCAACGATGG
>JAJLKS010000277.1:0-11373 GCA_033838765.1 Alphaproteobacteria bacterium | reverse complement strand
GCCGTCATTCCGATCCTTGCCAACTACATCGTTGCCGCCGAAGAGCAGGGCGTGACGCCCGACAAGCTCGCCGGCACGATCCAGAACGACATTCTCAAAGAGTTCATGGTACGGAACACCTATATCTATCCGCCCGAACCCTCGATGCGCATCATCTCGGATATCATCGGCTTCTGCTCGAAGCACATGCCGAAGTTCAACACGATCTCGATTTCCGGTTACCACATGCAGGAAGCCGGCGCCACGCAGGTGCAGGAGCTTGCCTTCACGCTGGCCGATGGCCGCGAATATGTCCGCGCCGCGCTTGCCGCCGGGCTCAATGTCGACGATTTCGCGCCGCGCCTGTCCTTCTTCTTCGCCATCGGCATGAACTTCTTCATGGAGATTGCGAAGCTTCGCGCCGCGCGTCTTCTCTGGTCGAAGATCATGTCGGAGTTCGATCCGAAGGACCCGAAATCCTCTATGCTGCGTACGCATTGCCAGACGTCGGGTGTCTCGCTGACGGAGCAGGACCCCTACAACAACGTGATCCGCACGACGATCGAGGCGATGGCTGCGGTGCTTGGCGGCACGCAGTCGCTCCACACGAACGCGCTCGACGAAGCGATTGCGCTGCCTACCGATTTCTCGGCGCGTATCGCGCGCAACACGCAGCTCGTCATCCAGCACGAAACGGGCATCACCAATGTGATCGATCCGATGGGCGGCTCCTACTACATGGAGAGCCTCACGCATTCGCTTGCGAGCGAGGCATGGAAGCTGATCGAGGAAGTGGAAGAGCTGGGCGGCATGACGAAGGCCGTCGAAAGCGGTATGCCGAAGCTCAAGATCGAGGAAGCGGCGGCGCGCAAGCAGGCGCGGATAGACCGCGGCGAGGAAGTGATCGTCGGCGTCAACAAGTACCGGCTGCCGAAGGAAGACCAGCTCGATATTCTCGATATCGACAATGCGAAGGTGCGCGATGCGCAGATCGCACGGCTGCAGAAGATCCGCTCCACGCGCGACGATGCCAAGTGCAAGGCGGCACTGAAGGCGCTGACCGAAGGTGCGCGAGGCAATGGCAATCTGCTGGCGCTTGCCGTGGATGCGGCGCGGGCGCGTGCGACTGTCGGTGAAATTTCGGATGCCATGGAAGAGGTCTTCGGGCGGCACCGCGCCGAGATCAAGTCGATCTCGGGCGTCTATGCCCAGGCCTATGAAGGCGATGAGGGCTTCATGCAGATTTCAAAGGAAATCGAAGAGTTTGCGGAAGCGGAAGGACGCCGCCCCCGTATTCTGGTGGTGAAGATGGGGCAGGACGGACATGACCGCGGCGCCAAGGTGATTGCCACGGCCTTTGCAGATCTCGGCTTCGACGTCGATGTCGGACCGCTTTTCCAGACGCCCGAAGAAGCGGCGCGCGATGCGATCGAGAACGACGTTCACGTGATCGGCATTTCGAGCCTTGCCGCCGGCCACAAGACGCTCGTCCCCGCGCTCGCCAAGGCGCTGAAGGATGAGGGCGCCGACGACATCCTCATCATTTGCGGCGGTGTGATTCCGCAGCAGGATTACGAATTCCTGAAGAAGGCGGGTGCCTCGGCGATTTTTGGTCCGGGTACGAATATTCCTGCCGCTGCGAGCGAAATTCTGGCGCTTATCCGCGAGAAACGGCGCCAGGCCGCCTGAATGCATGCATTTTCGGCAGGTGCCGGATATGCACATAATTTGATCTTCTCTGCGTCAAAAGATCGCTGACATCCGGTTGTTCTTGCAACCGGGTACTCGCTCGCTTATTCCCCGGCGCGAAGAGTCGGCCAGAAGAGCCGGCCAGCAATGCACGCGTGCGGTTCAATGATCTCCGAACCCCGCCTATGGGCATTGCCTGGCAAGCTGCGCCCTCCCGATGAGGAAACCGGGAACACGTGGCTGCCGAAACGGGAACCAACAAGCGAGAGATCTCTGGAGGTGCCATGAGCGCCGGAGAAGGTATTGCGCGTCCGCGCCGGCGTCTTGCCGAGCTGGAAGAGGCCGTGTCGAACGACCCGAACGAGAAGCAGCGCGTCTATTACGAGATGCTTGCGTCGCGTCTTGAGTCGCTGCTCGACGAAATCGAGGAGGCGGGTACGTCGAAAGACGACGAGCTCGTCGAGCGGCTGCGCGCGCTTCATGCGGAAGTGGCGCCAAAAGCCAGGGAAAAGCCGCGCAGCGCTTGAGCCGCGGTCCTATTTCATCGCTGTGTCGATTTCGCGCTCGCCCGCCGGCAATGTACGACGCAGCTTCACGACATCCATGACGGCGGCGCCGACCGGCGTTCTTACCTGTATGCGCACGGGGATGTAGATATCCCCGCCATCGATGGCGGCCAGCCAGATCCGGGTGTTGTTGCGTTGCTGGAGCATTGCCGTGAAGCGGCCCTGTTTCATGCCGGTTCGCGGCATGACCCTCACCGAGCAGATAACCGCATCTCCGCTGTAGCCGTTGTCGCGCGTCGTCACCCGATCCTTGCGCTCATAGTCGAGCTGAAGATCGTAGCGGCGTTTTCCGTCGAACACGGGGACGCGCCTGTTGCATGGGTTGCCCGTGCTTGCGACCGGGAGCAGCAGTGCGCTTACCGGGTCGAGCGCGTTGCGGCGCTCGAATGGAAGAATGTCGGCAAGGTTGTCTTCGGGCGGATCGAAGACCGGCGTCGGAACGCCCGATGCGTCATAAGTGATCTCGCGCTCCTTTACCTCGCCCTTTTCATCGGAACGGAAGGCAAAGCGCGATGGGCGGAGTTTTTCACCCGCCAGATTACCTTCGCTCGTCATGTCCCATTGCGCGTTGTAAAGCCGCGCCGGCATGCCGGCGACACCGAGATTGCTGCGAACGAGATAGGCGCCTTCCTCGATCGTTGCGTCGATTGAACCCTCGGCCGCCATGAACCCGCCGATATAGATCGTGTAGTCCGCGACGAATCCGGGCTTTGCGTCCTTTGGTGCCGTGAGAGGCTCCGTTGCGGCGAGCGCGCCGCCGGAGGCAAGGGCAAGCGCAATGCCGAGCGCGGCCGTTCCGGCAGAAATGAAGCTTGTTGCGGACACGTGGCGTAACCTCGCTGTTGCAGCGTTTCTACGTCAGCTATCGTCGCGGCAGGCGCCTGAATGGCAGATGAACAAGCTGTTCCGCCGGGTCAGGCAGCACGAAGGCTGGACGGGCCCCGCCCGGCCAAGTATGCAACTGGAACCATGAGCGGAACAGAGAAAAAGCAGGCTGAGCGCCGCGCCTACAACCGGGAACTTCCGGATGCGGGAATGCTTGCCCGCGGCATCCGCGAGGGCAGCCGCACGGCGCTTGCCCGCGGTATCACGCTGGTCGAGTCTTCGCGCGCGGACCATCAGCAGATTGCACAGACCCTTTTGGCAGAGCTGTTGCCGCATACGGGCAGCGCGATCCGGCTCGGCCTGTCGGGTGCGCCGGGCGTGGGCACATCGACCTTTACCGAGGCATTCGGGCAGTTTCTGACCGGTCAGGGGCTCAAGGTGGCGGTGCTCGCCATCGACCCGTCCTCGGCGCGGACCGGTGGTTCGATCCTGGGCGACAAGACGCGTATGGAACTCCTTGCCCGCGATCCCAATGCCTTCATCCGGCCCTCGCCCTCGGGCGGGACGCTGGGCGGCGTGGCACGGCGGACGCGCGAGGCCATGCTGCTGACCGAGGCAGCAGGCTATGACGTCGTGATCATCGAGACGGTGGGCGTCGGCCAGTCGGAAACGGCGGTCGCCGACATGGTCGACATGTTCCTGCTGCTTCTCTCGCCCGGCGGAGGCGACGAGCTGCAGGGCATCAAGCGCGGGATTATGGAGCTTGCCGACCTGATCGTGGTCAACAAGGCCGATGGCGACCTCATCCCCGCCGCAAAGCGCGCCCAGCTCGAATACAAGACCGCGCTCCATCTGATGCGGCCCAAGAATGCTGCCTGGACGGCCCATGTGCTGCTTGCCTCGGCGCTCAAGGGCGAGGGGCTTGCGGAGGTCTGGCAGGCGGCAAAGGACCATCATGAGGCGCTTCTCGGGGCGGGCGAGCTCGACCGGCTGCGGGCCGCCCAGGCGCGCGCCTGGATGTGGACGGAGATTCGCGAAGGCCTGCTTGGCGCCCTGAAAGCGGATGCGAGAGCCGGCCAGCTCATCCCCGTGCTTGAGGCCGACGTTGCGGAAGGGCGGACGACGCCGACCGCCGCCGCCCGGCGCCTGCTGGAGCTTGTCCTCAATCGGGGCAAAGAGGGCTGAAAGGGCGGATTCGGGCCTTGACGGGTCCCGCCCGGCCTTTTATACGTGCGCGCCTGTCCGGACTGCGCGGATTTCGCGGCAGTCCCCCTGAATTTTTGAAGGAAATCGTCCATGTCCCGCCGCTGCGAACTCTCCGGCAAAGCCGTGATGTCGGGCAACAATGTGAGCCACGCCAACCGCAAGACGCGGCGCCGGTTCCTCCCGAATCTCTGCCAGGTGACGCTGATCAGCGACGCCCTTGGCCGTCAGGTCAGCCTGCGCGTCACGGCGCATGCGCTGCGTTCCGTGGAGCATAATGGCGGTCTCGACCCGTTCCTGCTCAAGGCCTCGGACGACCAGCTGTCGGCCCGCGCGCTCAAGCTGAAGCGCGAAATCGCCAAGGCGCAGGCGGCTGCCGCCTGACAAACGGGCAAACAGGATTTTGAAAGGCGGCTTCGAGCCGCCTTTTTTATTGTCCGCATTTACCCAATTCATCGAATCCGGACCGGCAGGCTTTCGAGCGCGGCCCGGCCCCGCTAGACTTCGCGCGTCGCGTAGCCGGGGGCTTTGTGAATGCTTGATAGAGGGGTCGATCGAATTCCGGTCAGACGGCCGGGGTTTTTCGTGCGGTTTGTCACTGCGCTTGTCAGGCTGATCCTGCCTGTGCTGGCCCTCACCGGCACATTCGCTCTCGTCTATTATCTGCGCGACGTGCCTGTTCCCGAACTCGCCGCTCTGGGCGAGATCGACCCCGTTCTCGATCCGTCGGACTGGATGAACTGGGGCTATCTTGTCCTTCCGCTCGTCTTCTTCGTCCTCAATCTGACCAGCCGCCGCTATGGCGCGGCGCTCACGCTCACCGCGTCGCTCGTCGCCTGGCTCCTGATCGCGGGCGGCATCGTCTGGCTCATCAACGCCCAGGTCGTCGAGGATTTCGAAGCCGCGTTTGCGAGCTACTCTCTCGCCGGGTCATTCCTTGGCGCGATCGCCTTTGCGCAGCTTGTGAATATTCTGCTTTTCGACTGGCTCAGGGGTATTCCCTGGTGGAAGGCGCCGTTCTGGGCGGCCTTGCTTGGCGGGCTCGCCTTTTCCATCGTGTTCAACACGCGCCCGGCGCATGTCTGGGATATGGCGATGGGAGGCCGCCTCATCGTCGAGGCGGGGCTCCATTTCAGCTGGGCTCTCGTCCAGCTTCTTCCGACGTATCTGCTTCGTTCGACGGTTCGTCCGCTTCCCGGGTTCGGGGGAGCGTGACTTCGCTTTCGCCCGTGCGAGGCTCATCGGAATTGGCGGCGAGACGGAACATGAGCAGAAGCGTTCTCTGCAGCGGATTGAAGTTGTTGTCCGAGATCATATAGATCAGCAGGTCGCCATTTTCGTCCTCGCGAACGGCGAGACCTTCCATATTGTCGATGGAATAGCGCTGGCCGACATTCACGAGCACCTCGCCGTCGATAACGGTATCGGGCTCAATGCTGCTGCCCGCTATCCTCCGTATCTGCATGCCGACGCCGCCAAGCACCGAATAGCGGCGCTCGAGCAGCAGGATATCGCCACCCGGCAGCCGCGCCATGTCGGTCGGCTTGAACGGTTCGTGCGGCTTCACGCCGAACCAGGCAATGTCGTGACCGTCTGCGATGAAGCCGCGTATGTTGCCGCGCGGATCGAGCGTGTCTTCCGTGATGGCAAGAATGCGCGGCGCGCGATCCTCATCGCCGGAGGGCAGAAGGGCGATCGACTCCAGGCCGCCAGTGGAATTGAGGCGCCCGAAATGACGCTGTGTGAGAAGCTGCTCCGGGACGGCGTCTGCGCCTTTCCGCGTGAGGTCATAGCGCCAGATGCGATGGGCGCGCTCGAAGCTCACATAGGCCTTGCCCATCAGGGAATCCGTTGCCGTCATTTCAACCGCGAGGCCTTCGGCATCTCCCAGCGTCTTGCCGCCCGAGACCGTCTTGCCATCGAGGCCGAGCATCGGCGCCATGCGCGCCTCCGCGATGCCGGAGAGGCGTCCGCGTTCGTCGTAGAGCATGATGGCGGTCAGCCAGTTGCCGGTGTCGGAAACGGAAAGAAGCGTCGATCCGTCGGCACTGACCGCAAGTCCCGACCAGCCGCCGAACTCCTTGTCGGTGGAGGTGAGCTCGATGCCGCCTGCCCATTGCAGTTCGCCCGTGCGGGCTTCGCTGCGATCCTCGGGGTTCCATTGGACCGTACGCGAGGTCACCTCGACATTGCGCGTTGCACCCCAAGCAGCAGGAGCGGCCGCGAGCAAGGCGAGTGAAAGGCCGCAGGCCGTAAGCACCTTCATGAAGCGGTACGCGTTACTCAACTCTGTCTCCCCTGTTCTGAGCCGGGGCGGTCTGCCGCCGCCCTGCGAGGGCATCATATCGGCGCGGGCCTGCGGCACAAGGGATGCGCGGCCTCGCGTCAGCGCGGCCGGTCGAGGTGGAGGCTCGCCCGCCTGAGCCAGCGGCCGATCATCATGACGGAAACCGCGGCAAGGCCCGTCGCGAGGCCAAGCCAGATTCCGGTTCCCTCGAGTTCCATCGGAAATGCGAGAACCACACCTGCGCTGAGACCGATCAGCCAATAGCCGATCGCGGCATAGATCATCGGGACGCGCGTGTCCTGCAGGCCGCGCAGCATGCCGGCGGCGATGACCTGTGCGCCGTCGAACACCTGGAACAGTGCCGCAACCGCAAGGAAGGAGACCGCGAGCCGGATGACTTCTTCATTTGCAGGCTTGCCTGCATCGAGGAAAACGCCGATCAGGAATTCCGGGAAGAGGATCATGACGAGCGCCATGAACGCCATGAAGGTCACGCCCATCGCGAAGGGCGTCCAGCCGGCGCGTGTGATTGCATCGCTTTTACCCGCGCCGAAGGCGAGTCCGACACGCACGGTGACCGCCTGCGAGAAGCCGAGCGGTATCATGAAGGTGATCGCGGCGATCTGCAGTGCGATCGAATGGGCGGCGAGCGCCGATGCGCCGAAGAGACCCATGAGAAGCACTGCGGCATTGAAGACCAGAACCTCGAAGGCAAGCGTCATGCCGATGGGCAGACCCAGCCGCCAGATATCGCGATAGCGCGCCCAGTCGGCGCGCCAGAAGCGGCCGAAAATGTGATAGCGGCGAAAGCGCCGGTCGAGCGAGACGACGAGACCGAGCGATGCCAGCATGAAGATGCCTGTCAGCAGGCTGCCAAGACCCGCACCCTGCAAGCCAAGCGCCGGCGCGCCCAGATTGCCGAATATCAGGCACCAGTTCGCGAAGGCGTTGACGGGGATTGCAAGAAAGCTGATGACGAAGGCCCAGCGCGGACGTTCGAGCGCAGAGATGAAGATGCGCAGGACGACATAGACGAAGGCCGGCAGCAGCGCCCATTGCAAGGTGCGCGTGTATTCGGCGGCGAGGGCGGCGAGAGCCGGTTCCTGTCCGAGAAGCACGAGGATGGGTTCTGTGTTCCAGAGCACGATCCAGAAGGGCAGGCAAAGCGTTGCGCCTGCCCAGATGGCCTGCCGGATCGTGCGCCGCACCTCGCGCACGGCATGGCGGCGGCGCCCAAGCTCGGAGGCGGCGAGCGGGGAGGCGGCAGTGACGAGGCCGATGCCGAAGATCATCATCGCAAAATAGAGGTTCGAGCCGAGCGCGCCCGCGGCAAGCGCTTCGGGCCCGAGCCAGCCCATCATGATGACGTCGGTCGCGTTGATCGCCACTTGGGAGAGGTTCATCGCGATGAGCGGCAGGGCGAGCGAAAGCGTCGCCCGGACTTCAGACGTCCAGAGGCGGCGATCCGATCCATTTGTTGCGCGCGACGCGAACATTGCTGTCATTCCAGGCAGCAGAAGAAAAGCCGCGCAGAATATTCGGGCCGCGACAAAGCTCAAGCGTTCTTTTCATCATTCCGCATCCGGTTGCTTTGCGCGCAGCCGGGCGACAAGCGGGAAGGGCAGATAGGCGAGGAAAATGATGACGACGGCGGCGATCAGGCCATGCGGATCCCAGAGCTGCATGGCAAGGCCGGAAAGGGGGGCACCGACAAGTGCGCCTGTGCCCCACATCGCCGTGGTGAAGGCGCTTGCCCCCGCGAGCTCCGCGCCCCTGAAGCGCTCTCCGACCAGCACCATGCCGAGCGTGAAGATGCCGTTGGCGAGGCCGACCACCAGAAAGAGGGCTACCGCCGTTGCGATGAAGCCGGGCATCGCGAAAGGCAGGAGGATGTAGCCAGCGACAGTCGCGAGAACGAGTGCGATCAGGAGATTCATCCGGTTCACCTTGTCCGCGACGAGGCCAATGGCCGGCTGCATCAAGATCGCGCCGAGCGAGGCGATGGTGAGGAGCATAAGGCTCGTCTGTTCGATCATGCCGGAGCGGATCGCGTAGATCGGGAAGAATGTGACGAGGGATTCCTCGGCGGCGGCGTAGAAGAAATTGGCCAGCAAAGCGGCCGGCGCGATCCAGATCAGCCGCCACATCGGTGCCGATTTTTCGGAGGCCTCGAAGTGATTGCGGCTGCGGTCTGCCGTGACGACGATCGCGGCGGCAGCGACCATCAGCCCGCCGCCGAGGTAGAAGGGTTCCACGCCGGTGCCGACAAGCACAAGAATCGTGGGGCCGAGTGCAAAACCGGCCGCCGCCGAGGCACCGTAGAGGCCGACGATGCGGCCGCGGCGCTCCTCGTGAGCGAGTGCATTGATCCAGGCTTCGCTTGTCGCCCAGAGCAGCGTGCCCGCACTGCCGAGCAGGAAGCGGAGCGGGAACCAGGCATGGAGATTGGCGAAAAAGCCCATCAGCACGAATGAGATGCCGGCGAGCAGCAGGCCGAAGATCATCACATTGGCGGGGCCGAAGCGGCGCATGATGCGCGGCGCGAGCGGCGAAATGAAGAAGACGGGGGCGGCCTGGGCCGCCGTCGACAGGCCGATCATGCCGGGTTCAACGCCCTGCCGGGCGAGGATGATCGCGGTCAGCGGGAAAGCGATGCCCATGGAAAGGTTCACCATGCCCATCGACACGATGGCCGCCGCAAGGCTCCGCTTGTGGCGGGGCTGAACAGGCGACATCAGGGAGGCGGGCTCGGACATGAGATTCTTTCCGGTGGGCAATCTGCTTGTGAGGGAAATAAATAATCTACTTCGTTTATAAAAAGAAGGCGGCCTGGAGTTTCATCTAACCATATGATTTTTCTCCGTTATTTAATAAGCGGAAGAGTTGATAAATTGAGCGGCCGTGGCAGAATATCGTCATGCACGATACGGCGGACCGCATTCTCCGGCTTCTGAAGCGCAATGGGCCTCAAACGGCGGCCGAGCTGGGCGACGCGCTGGCAATGACCGGCATGGGCGCCCGGCGCCATCTCGACCGGCTTGCGGTGGAGGGCCTCGTGCGCGGGTTCGACCGGGCAGAGGGCGTCGGCCGGCCCCGCAAGCTCTGGCAGCTGACCGGGAAGGGACATCTGCGCTTCCCGGATGCTCACGCCGAACTGACCGCGAAACTGATCGGCGATGTCCGCCGCCTCTTTGGCGAGGAGGGGCTCGACAGGCTCATCGGCGAGCGCGAGCGCGATATGCGCGTGAGCTACGAAGCGGCGCTGGAGGAAAAGACGAAGTTTGAAGAGAGAGTGGCAGCCCTTGCCGCGATGCGCACGCGGGAAGGCTATATGGCCCGTGCGGAGAGGGACGGAGACACGATGCTGCTGATCGAGGATCACTGTCCGATCTGCGCGGCGGCCGAAAGCTGCCAGAATTTCTGCCGCTCCGAGCTTTCTATATTCCGCATGGTGCTCGGCCCGGACGTTCTGGTCGAGCGGACGGAATACCTTCTCGAAGGCGGCAGGCGATGCGCCTATCGAATCTCGATGACAGGGAAACCGGACTAGCGGACGGCCTTCGCCGCGCCCCGCGCCGACAGGGGACGCTTGCGCGATTGCTGACCGCGCGCCTTGAGCTGGCCGGGGCGGAGCGAGGCCTCGTCGTCGAAGAGTTCGGCAAGCTTTTCCGTCATGGCACCGCCAAGCTGTTCGGCATCGACGATCGTCACCGCCCGGCGGTAGTAGCGCGTCACGTCATGGCCGATACCGATCGCAATCAATTCGACGGGCGAGCGCGTCTCGATCTGTTCGATGACGCTGCGCAGGTGCTTCTCTAGGTAGTTGCCTGCATTCACCGAAAGCGTCGAATCGTCCACCGGCGCGCCGTCCGAAATCACCATCAGGATGCGGCGCTGTTCGGGGCGGCCGAGCAGCCGGTTATGTGCCCAGATCAGCGCCTCGCCGTCGATATTTTCCTTCAGGAGGCCTTCGCGCATCATCAGGCCGAGATTGCGCCGCGCGCGCCGCCAGGGGCTGTCGGCAGACTTGTAGATGATGTGGCGCAGATCGTTCAGGCGGCCGGGCTGCGCCGGCTTGCCGTCGGCGAGCCAGCGTTCGCGCGACTGGCCGCCCTTCCAGGCGCGGGTGGTGAAGCCGAGGATTTCGACCTTCACATTGCAGCGCTCCAGCGTGCGCGCGAGAATATCGGCGCACATGGCGGCAACGGTGATCGGGCGGCCGCGCATCGAACCCGAATTGTCGAGCAGGAGCGTCACCACCGTGTCGCGGAAATTCATGTCATGCTCGACCTTGAAGGCGAGCGGCTGCATCGGGTCGACCACGGCGCGGGTGAGGCGCGCGGCATCGAGGATGCCTTCCTCGAGATCGAACTCCCAGGTGCGGTTCTGCTGTGCGAGAAGGCGCCGCTGCAGCTTGTTGGCAAGGCGCGACACGACGCCCTGCATCTGCTGCAATTGCTGATCGAGATATTGCCGCAGCCTTGTCAGCTCTTCCATGTCGCAGAGATCTTCCGCCGCTATCACCTCATCGAACTGCGGCGTGAAAATCTTGTAGGAAGGCTGGCGGTTCCTGTCGTCGCCCTGCTGGTTCGGCCGCCAGGGCTGATTGCCGTCGCTGGTCTCGTCCGTGTCGCCATCCATCGGCGTATCGTCGGATTCGACTTCGACCGTCTGCTCGTCGCCTTCCTCGCCTTCACCTTCGGAATATTCGACCTGCTCTGCCGAGGCACCATCGGGCTGTTCGGCCTCGCCAGACTGGCTCTCGTCCGAGCTCTGTTCGCTGTCGCCTTCCTGATCCTCGGCATCGTCGGACGACTGATCGGG
>JAJLKS010000276.1:0-1332 GCA_033838765.1 Alphaproteobacteria bacterium | reverse complement strand
AGCCGCACCACATGCAGGTCTTCGTCGCACGCGCCGCGTCCTGCGCCGATCAGGATGCTTTCGAGCGCAAGCTCTTCGTCATCCGCAAGCGCGTCTTCAACACTCTGCTCGCGGAAGAAGGCCATGTGCCGGAAGAGCTTTACATTCCCTCCTTCTCCTCGCGCACCATCGTCTACAAGGGCATGCTGCTCGCGGCGCAGGTCGGCCAGTACTACAAGGATCTCGCCGATCCGGAGATGACGACGGCGCTCGCCCTCGTTCACCAGCGCTTCTCGACCAACACCTTCCCGACCTGGAGCCTTGCGCACCCGTTCCGCATGATCTGCCACAATGGCGAGATCAACACGAAGCGCGGCAATGTGAACTGGCTCGCGGCGCGCTATGCGACGATGGAATCGGAACTTCTCGGCGAAGATGTGAAGAAGATCTGGCCGATCGCCGTTCATGAACAGTCGGACACGGCCTGCTTCGACAATGCGCTCGAACTTCTCGTCATGGGCGGCTATTCGCTGACCCATGCGATGATGATGCTCATCCCCGAAGCCTGGTCCGGCAATCCGCTTATGGATGAGCAGCGCCGGGCCTTCTACGAATATCACGCCGCGCTGATGGAACCGTGGGACGGCCCCGCCGCCGTCGCCTTTACCGACGGCCGCCAGATCGGCGCGACGCTCGACCGCAACGGCCTGCGCCCCGCGCGCTATTACGTCACCGACGATGGCGACGTGATGATGGCGTCCGAAATGGGCGTGCTGCCCGTGGCGGAAGAGAAGATTGTCGAGAAGTGGCGCCTGCAGCCCGGCAAGATGCTGCTCATCGACCTCGAACAGGGCCGCATCATCTCGGACGCCGAGGTGAAGGCGGAGCTTGCAAGCCTCCACCCCTATCAGAAGTGGCTCGACGCGACGCAGATACAGCTCGAGGAAATGCCGGCACCGCGCGGCTCCATGACGAAGCCCGTCTACGGCTCGCTGCTCGATACGCAGCAGGCCTTCGGCTACACGCAGGAAGACATCAAGTTCCTGATGACGCCGATGGCGATGGAAGGTCAGGAAGCGGTCGGCTCCATGGGCACCGACACGCCGATTTCCGCCCTCTCCTCGAAGTCGAAGCTGCTCTACACCTATTTCAAGCAGAACTTCGCGCAGGTGACGAACCCGCCGATCGACCCGATCCGCGAGGAACTCGTGATGTCGCTGGTCTCCTTCATCGGCCCGCGCCCGAACCTGCTCGACCTCGAAGGCATGTCATCGGTGAAGCGCCTCGAAGTGCGCCAGCCGATCCTGACCAATGAGGACCTGGAAAAGATACGCATGATTGGCGAGGTCGCGG
>JAJLKS010000275.1:0-3741 GCA_033838765.1 Alphaproteobacteria bacterium | reverse complement strand
GGAAAGCCAGCGGTTCTTGGCGTGGAAATCGCGGATGGTGAAGCGCGCCACCTTGATGGGCTGCGTGGCATCGAACCGCTCGCCGACATGCACGCGCCCGCTGTCGAGCGCAGCCGCCAGCGTCACCGCCTTGAACACCGAACCCATTTCATAGACGCCGAGCGTCGCACGATTAAAGCGCCCCTCTTCCGGCGCCGACATCGGATCGTTCGGATCGAAGTCAGGGAGCGAAGTCATCGCCACCACTTCGCCCGTATGCACATTCATGATGATGCCCGCCGCCGCGAGCGCACGGAATTCCACCATCGCCTTTTCGAGTTCGTCGCGCAGCGCATGCTGGACGTGAAGATCGAGCGACAGCATGACATTGGCATTGCGGTCGAATTTGGGCTTGCCCGTGTCATCCTTGCGGCCGAGCGCTTCGTCGAGATAAAGCTCCATGCCGGCAAGGCCGCGATTGTCCACATCGACCATGCCGAGCACGGTGGAGCCGTTCTTCCCGTTCGGGTAGACGCGCTTCTGTTCCTTGCGGAAATCGAGCCCCGGCAGTCCGAGATAGTGAACGGCATATTGCTGGCGCGGCGTGAGATCGCGCTTCAGCCACACGAAGGCGCGGCCGGATTCGAGGCGCTGCAGAACATCCTGCTCATTGAGGTCGGGCAACACGCTCACGAGCTGGCGCGCCGTTTCGCCCGGATCGATCACATAGCGCGTATCGGCAAAGAGCGATGCGGTGACGATATCCGTCGCCATCACTTCGCCGTTCCGGTCGACGATGTCCGGCCTGTTGACCTGCGTCGTGGCGCTTGCGACGGCGGCCCCGCCCTCGCCGCCCCCGCCCATGATGGCAAGGCCGACAAGCCTTGCGCCGACAAGCGTGAAACAGGCGGCAAACACGGCAAGCGCAAGCACGATGCGGCGCTGCGACGGCGTGCGCCCGCCTTCGCGCGTCCGCGCGCGCGGCTTCGAGATCGCGTCATGGCCCGGCGGCAGATAGCGCCCCCTCGCACCCTTGTTCCCGTTGTCGCTGCTGCGCCCGATCATTGGATCGTACTCCCCGGCGCTCCGGGTGCGATGCCCCCGGCATATCCGCCGAGCGGCTGGCGGCCAGACGGCACATAGAAATCGTCCGCCATATGCGGCATCGGCACATCTTCGAAACTGCCGATCTGTCCCGCGCCCAAGGGCTGCAGCGTCGTATAGCGGCTTGCAAGTTCCTGCAGCCGCTCCGGCTGATTGAGATAGCTCCACTCGGCACGAAGCACGCGGATCGCTTCCTGTTCGCTCGCAATGCGCTGCTCGAGCTGGCGCGCATGGCGCACGGCTTCTTCCGCCTTGTACTTGATGTCGTAAAGCCCGACCGAAAGACCGATCACGGCAAGGATCAGCAGAAAGTTGATGACGCGCATCATGCGGCACCCCCCGCGAGAGAGGGAACCGCGCGAAAGCCGAGCGCATCGAGATCGAGCGGGCGCCGCGGCGCAGCCGTACGGATCGCGGCGCGGAGCTTCGCCGAACGTGCGCGTGCGTTCACTTCCACTTCCTCGTCCGAAGCCTTGCGCGCCTTGTGCGCGATCTCTTCGAACGACGGAACCTCGTCCTCGACGGCAGGCATGTAGCGGTTGGGGCGTCCGCCGCGGCCAGTGCGTTCGGTGAGGAAGCGCTTCACGATCCGGTCTTCAAGCGAGTGGAAGGTGACGACGGCAAGCCGCCCGCCTTCGGCAAGCAGGCCCTCGGCGCCGGAAAGTCCGCGCGCCAGTTCGCCCAGCTCGTCATTCACGAAAATCCGGAGCGCCTGGAAAGTGCGCGTCGCCGGATGGATCTTGTCCTGCGGCTTGCGGCCGATCACCTTGGCGACGAGATCGGCAAGCTCGAGCGTGCGGTGAAGCTCCGCCTCCTCCCGCGCTTTCACGATCGCGCGGGCGACCGCACGTGCACGCTTTTCCTCGCCATAGACGGCGATGATGCGAGCAAGTTCGCTTTCGTCATAGCCATTGACGACATCCGCCGCGCTCGGCCCCTCGCCGCCCATGCGCATGTCGAGCGGCCCATCCTTCTGGAAGGAGAAGCCGCGCTCCGCCTGATCGATCTGCATGGAGGAAACGCCGACATCGAGCACCACGCCATCGACGCTGTCATGCCCGAGCGCGCGCACGAGGCGCTCCATGTCGCCGAAGCAGCCTTCGATCAGCGTCAGTCGTCCTGCAAATTCCGTCGCAAGTGCGCGGCCTCGCAGAATGGCGCTCGGGTCGCGGTCGAACGCAAGCACCGCGCAGTCAGCCGCACCGAGGATCGCGCGCGTATAGCCGCCGGCGCCGAAAGTCCCGTCCACATAGATGCCGCCGTCGCGAGGTTTCAGCACGTCGAGCACATCGGCCAGCATCACCGGAACATGAGGAACATTGCCCTGGCCGGTAACGCTCATCGTGCGCCTCCCGTGCCGTTGCCGGGTTGCGCAGCCGGCGCACGCAGGAGGTCCCGGTTGCGCTGCGCCTCTTCAAGCGCCTTCGCGTAATAGTCTTCGTATGCCTTCGGCTCCCAGACCTGGAACCGCTGCCCCATGCCCACAAACGTCGCCTCATCCTTGATGCCGGCAAGATTGCGCAGCGTCTCGGGCAGGATCACGCGGCCATCGGCGTCGAAGGTAAGTTCCGCGCTTTCGCCTATCAGCACCGCAGCAAGCGACTGCCGTTCCGGGGAGAACGGGTCGAGCCGGTCGAGCATCTGGTCGACGATTTCGGAAAAGGCCGGGCCGCAGCCTTCGATGAAGGCGCCGGGATTGAGCGGCGGAAAGCAGATCACGCCATTCAGGCCCTGAGCCATGGTGACGGCACGAAACTTCGCAGGAACGGACACCCGCCCCTTCGAGTCGATCTTGTTCGTGAAACGCCCCCGGAACGACTCCATCGTCCGACCTGCTCCCTGAATGGGCACCCCTTCCCCGGCGAAGGAGCCCTGTCACCGCGGGACCGGCTGGCACCAGAAGGGGCAGCATGGCCGTTTACGGGACATCATGGGATAACATGGGATTGTATGGGCGTCAACGGGAAACCCCAGTATTTTGGCGGTTTTGCGCGGTATTGGCAGCCTTAATGGATCGTTAAAATTGTCGGTATTCTGACGAACATAAGTAGAACATCCGGCTGTACTTGGGGAGGCCTGTGCCGCCCCGGCACAGATGCCCATGCCGGCCACGTTCGGGCGCCGGCAGCGTCAGTCCGGTCCGGATGGCGAGAAAAGCGTCAGATGGCCTGTAAGCCGGGTTCTGTACCCTTGCGGGCGATGACCATTCATCTGGGACGTCCGTTGCCGGACGCCTCAAGCAACCAACCCGGGCGGCCGCCCGGAAACGGGTTCTCGGGCTCTCGCCCGAAATGCCGCCCCTATTTGGTCTTGCTCCCGGTGGGGTTTGCCGTGCCGCTTCCGTTACCGGCCGCGCGGTGCGCTCTTACCGCACCCTTTCACCCTTACCGGGCCCGCGGGCCCGGCGGTCTGCTCTCTGTGGCACTTTCCCTGGGGTCGCCCCCGCCGGACGTTATCCGGCACCGTGTTTCCGTGGAGCCCGGACTTTCCTCTACTTTCGCAGCGGTCATCCGGCCATCTGACCCCCTGCAAATGAGCCCAAACAACCCTTGCGTCAAGGCGCTTGCACTTTGCCGTCCGAACACCGACATAGGCGGGACAGAAGAAACCCCAAGGGAGGAAAGCCATGAAAGCCGCCGTCTATTACGAGAACGGACC
>JAJLKS010000274.1:0-6377 GCA_033838765.1 Alphaproteobacteria bacterium | reverse complement strand
AAGCGTGTCGGGCCGCGTCGTAAAGATTTCGAGACGATAGGTGCTGTCGCCGGGCACGCCATCGACCGGGAAAAGCACGCGCGCGCCTTCCGAGCGGCCGATCCAGTTGCGCTGCATGAGGCGCACTTTCTCGGGCCAGCGGTCGAGCGTGTCGAGGCCTTCGAGAAGCTCGTCGGCGAAATCGGAAATCTTGAGGAACCACTGCGTCAGTTCGCGGCGCTCGACAATGGCGCCGGAGCGCCAGCCGCGGCCTTCGATCACCTGCTCATTTGCGAGCACGGTGTTATCGACCGGGTCCCAGTTCACCATGCTCTTCTTGCGGGTGACGAGGCCCGCTTCCAGCATGTCGAGAAAGAGCGCCTGCTCCTGGCCGTAATATTCGGGATCGCAGGTGGCGAATTCGCGGCTCCAGTCGACGGCAAGGCCGATCGATTTCAGCTGGGCGCGCATCGCGGCGATGTTGTCGTAGGTCCAGCCCTTGGGGTGGACGCCCTTTTCCATGGCGGCGTTTTCGGCCGGCATGCCGAAAGCGTCCCAGCCCATCGGGTGCAGCACATTGAAGCCGCGGGCCTTGCGATAGCGCGCGATGGCGTCGCCGATCGTGTAATTGCGGACATGGCCCATATGGATGCGCCCCGAAGGATAGGGGAACATCTCGAGGACATAATATTTCGGGCGGGGATCGTCCGGGCCGCCGGTCAGGAAGTCGCCGCGTTCCTCCCAGATCTTCTGCCATTTCGGCTCGACGGTTCGGGCATTGTAGCGTGTGGACATGGGCACATGCGTGGCCCCGCCCGAGGGCGGGGCGCCTTTCTGGAGGGAGGCCCGGAAGGGCCCCGATTACTTCTGTTCCGAGGCCTCGATCGTGTTGATGCGAAGCTGGCGCGCGCGCTGGAGGATCGCATTCTCGATCTGGAGAGCGGTCGAGGCCGCGACGCGGGCATCCACCCAGTCGCCGCGCTCGTCGCGGGTCTGGCGGAAAACGGCCACTTTCACGCCATCCGCGCGCAGGCGGCGGTCGAGAATATAGACCGTGACCTTGAGGCGCTCATTCTCGGCATTGGGGTCGCGGTACCAGTCGGTGATGATGACGCCGCCAAAGGGATCGGCCGAGGCGAGCGGCATGAAGGAGAGCGTGTCGAGCGAGGCGCGCCAGAGGAAGCTGTTGACGCCGATGCCGGAGCCGGCCGCCTCATCCGAGCCGCCGCCGAAGAGCTTGAGGCCCTCCTCGCCGAAAATCGATTCGCGCTGGCGCTCGCCGGTCGGATTGTTCGGACCGCTGACGCCGTCGGGCCGGCCGGGATAGTTCGAGGTGGAAGGGCCGCAGGCCGTGAGGCCAAGGGTTGCCACAAGAAAAATGGCCGCAGCGGTGGATTTCGCGCGTGTCAGAGCGGGGTAGGTCATCGATTTACGGCAAGCCTCTCGCGTTACGCCCCTCAAATCCGCCGGTACTTGGGTCTAAGGCCCGCGGAGAGCAGTTGATTGTCGCCTCATGCCGCCGGAAAAATGGCGGCGCGTCTTTATAGCGAGAGAACCCCTTGTCCCGCAATCACGCAGATTTTCAGGCCGATCCGGCGCTCCGGCAGACCCCCGGAGGCAGGGCGGGGCGAGGGCGCGCGGGGGGCCGCATCGCGGGCGAGTGTGTCTCTCAGGGCACACATTTCAGGTGCCCGTTCGAGGCCGGAACCGGGGGACGCCGGCGGGCATGTTGCGGCGCAACTTTGAAAGCCTGCCCCAATTGATTGCATTCCTTGCCCTCGCAAGCGGCATCGCGATCATGGGACAGGCATGAGAATCGCGAAACCCGGCGGATTTGTGCCATTTGCGCAACATGCGCCGACATTCCTTCGTCTTGGGGGGCCGGTGTGCTTGACCCGACGCAGTTATCAACGGATTAATCGGTGTACGCGCTCGGGGGGCAGTTTCTTCAGTCGGCCCGGCGATGCACGAAGTCTCAGAATTCTCCTCTCGGGGGAAAAGGTTCTGAGGCTCGTACAAATGGAACAGCTCTTAGCTGACACTGCGAGGAACACATGAAAAAGACTCTCCTTGGGACGACCGCTCTCGTCTCCGCCGGCCTGATCGCCGGCCCGGCGCTCGCGAGCGATCCGCTCACCGTTACGGTCGGCGGCACGGTCACGGCCGGCTTCTACGTCATCGACCATGACGACTTCGGCCCGGTCTCGTTCAACGGCACCGCCGTGAAGCTCGTTGCGCGCAACATCGACATCAACGCCGAAGGCACGCTCGACAACGGCATGGTCGCCGGTGTCCTCGCCACGCTCTCGCTCGGCGACGACTGGAACTCGACGGCCACGGGCCGCAACCCGAACGACGCCGCGTTCCGCGAACTGTTCGCCTACCTCGAAGGCGGCTTCGGCCGTTTCGAAATCGGCGGCACGGACGGTGCGGCCTTCAAGATGCACTACACCTCGCCCTGGTTCGTTCCGGGCAACGGCGTGGACAGCCCGAACATCCTGAACCTCAACGACGCGTCGTATGCCGGCTTCCGCCACTCGACGTTCTCGCTGATGGCTGCTGACGCGAACAAGGTGACCTACTTCACCCCGCGTTTCGCCGGCTTCCAGCTCGGCCTCTCCTACACGCCGGAAACGACCTTTAACGGTCCGAACCCGAACCGCCTTGGCGTTGTCACGAACAACACCTCGATCGAAGATGTGGTTGAAGTCGCGCTCAACTACGCCGGTTCCTTCGGCGGCGTCGATGTCGGCGTGTCCGGCTTCTACGTCTCGGGCGACGCTCCGGCTCCGCTCGCTTCCGATCCGGAAGAAATGGGCGTTGGCCTGAACCTCGGCATGGCCGGCTTCACGCTCGGCGGCGCCTGGTACCAGTCGGAAGACCTCGTTGTGACGTCGACCGCGGTTCCGACCGGCCTTGGCCTCGAATCCGAAGTGTGGACGGTTGGTCTGTCCTACGCGACGGGCCCCTGGACGGTTGGCGTTGCCTATCTCGAAAACGAGAACTCCGTCCCCGGTGCGAACGAAGACGTGACGACCTGGCAGGCCGGTGGCGGCTACAATCTCGGTTCGGGCGTCGATGTCGGCCTCGACCTGCAGATGTCGGAAGTCGAACTCTTCGGCGGCGCGTCCTACGAGTCGCAGTCGGCCGGTCTCGTTCTCTCGGTTTCGTTCTAATCGCTCCGGCGACGAACGTTCCCAGAGGAACACCAAATTGGAAGAGCGGGCTTTCGGGCCCGCTCTTTTTCTTTGTGCGCCCTTCCTCCGGCGCCGCGCCCTGCATCTGGCCAATGCGCGCCATGCTTGCTAGGAGAAGGGCAACCACAAGGCGAGGAACGTGAAAATGGGCGCCCTGATCTGGCTTGCCTCCTATCCGAAGTCCGGCAACACATGGATGCGCAGTTTCCTGCACAATCTGTTCAGGAACAGCCACAAGCCGGTCAGCGTCAACGAGATCGACGATTTCTGCCTGAGCGGTTCGGGCGCCGGCTGGTACCGCAAATATACGGCGACGCCGCCCGAGCAGTTGAGCGAGGAAGAAATCGCGCGCTACCGGATGCAGGTGCAGCGCGATTTCACGCTGGTCTTCCCGGACTCGGTCTTCGTCAAGACGCATGACTATCTCGGCGAATACAAGGGCGCGCCGCTGCAGAACATGGAGGTAACGGCGGGCGCAATCTATATCGTGCGCAATCCGCTCGATGTGGTTCTTTCCATGGCGCCGCATTTCGGCATTCCGCTCGACGAGGCAATCACCGCACTTGCGAGCGAGGCCGCGGGCACGACGACGAACGACCAGCATGTGGCGGAGCATTACGGATCGTGGTCGACCCATGTGCGGACATGGACTCGGCGGCCGAGCCCGGGGCTCCTCGTGATGCGCTATGAGGACATGCTCGACAAGCCGAAAAAGAGCTTCAAGACCGTCACCAATTTTCTCGGGCTCAAGCCCTCGCCCGAACGGCTCGAAAGGGCGATCCGCTTTTCCTCCTTCAAGGTGCTGAAGGCGCAGGAAGAGAAGGAAGGCTTCAAGGAGCGGCCGGAAATATCCAAGGCGTTCTTCCGCGAGGGCAAGCGCGACCAGTGGCGCGAGAAGCTGACGCCCGATCAGGTGCGGCGGATCATCTCCGTGCATCACGAACAGATGGATCGCTTCGGCTACATACCGGACGACTACCGCGACGCGATTCCCGCGTCATCCGCAGCAACGGTCTGACGCAAGACAGCGGCGAATGAAGAGCAGGAAGCCATGGGCGCGTTGATCTGGCTCGCATCCTATCCGAAGTCCGGGAATACCTGGCTGCGGACATTCCTGCACAATCTGCTGCTCGATGCGCATGAGCCTGTGCCGCTCGACCGGCTCGACGATTTCTGCCTCGGCGAAGCATTCCGCAGCTGGGCGGAGCCGCATGCGGCAAAGCCGCTCGAAGAGCTTGCGCCCGCCGAGCTTGCGCGCATCCGGCTTCTCGGACAGGCGGACATGACGAAGGTCTTTCCGGATTCCATCTTCGTTAAGACGCATAATTTTCTCGGCACGGCGCATGGCTATCCGCTCATCAACATGGAGGTGACGGCGGGCGCGATCTATATCGTGCGCAATCCGCTCGATGTCGTGCTGTCGGCGCGGCATCATTTCAATGTCGATACCGACAGGATGATCGGCATCATGGCGAGCCCGCGCGGCGGCTCGCCGATGAATGAGTTTCTGATGCCGGAAGTTTTCTCGACATGGTCGGAGCATGTGAGAAGCTGGACGGCGCAGCCGAGCCCGCAGCTTCTCGTCCTGCGCTATGAGGATCTCCTCGCCGATCCGGCCGGACAATTCACCGCGGTGACGCGGTTTCTCGGCCTTGCGCCTGCGCAGGAGCGGCTCGAACGCGCGGTGCGTCTTTCATCCTTCGGCAGCCTGAAGCAGCTTGAGGAAAAGCACGGCTTCCGCGAAAAGCCTGCCCATGCGGACGCGTTTTTCCGGAAGGGAGAAGCCGGGCAATGGCGCGATGTGCTGACGCCGGACCAGGTCGCGCGCATCGTTGCCGATCACCGCGAGCAGATGGCGCGGTTCAACTATATTCCCGAAGGCTATTGAGCCTCAGGCGAGAAAGCCGATGCCTGCAATGCCCGCAGCGCCTGTGCCCTGCAGGCGGCGCACATGCGCTTCCGTCACGATGCCGCCCAGCGCGTAAGGCAAAAGGCCGAACCGCGCGGCAATGCGCGCGAGCTGCGCAAAGCGGATGAGGCCGAGCGGTTTTGCACCCGCATGGCTTTTCGTTGCGAAGACCGGCGAGATCAGCACGGCTTCCGCGCCCGCTTCCGCCGCGCGGCGGATTGCCGCTTCGCTGTGGCAGGCGGCGGTGAGCGCAAGCCCGCCGCGCCGCAGGCGCGGGATCACATAGTATCCGCTTCGCGGGCGGCGCAATTCGCGCTCGGGCAGGTGAATGCCCATCGTACCGGTCCGCGCGGCCAGAGCGGGATGTCCTGCAACGAGGAGAAGAACCTGCTTTCGCCGGGCGAGCGATATCAGATGGCGCAGGCGTTCGGGGCTTGCATCGCCGTCATAGGCGCGCCAGATCAGCGCCGCACCGCGCGGCAGGGCGCGAAGGGCCGCTTCCACATCCGGCAGGCGTTCGGGATCGGTCATCGCAATCAGCGCGACCCTTGCCCTTCCGCCCGAAAGCCATCGCGCGGCGCGCATCATCTTCATGTGCTTCCGTTCCGCTTGTCTCTCGCCGCCGCCGACACTAGCTTCTCCCCCATCACCCAGGGAGAGACTATGACAGGCGAGGCGAGAGATACCAGTCCCGGCGGCGCGGCGGCAGAACGCCTTGCCGATATTCGCAGCCGGATCGCAAGGGCGGCGCGCGAAGCGGGGCGCGATCCGCAGGACGTGACGCTCATCGCCGTGTCGAAGACGTTTGGCGAGGAAGCGATCCTGCCCCTGATCGAGGCCGGGCAGCGCGTCTTCGGCGAGAACCGCGTGCAGGAAGCGGCGGCGAAATGGCCCGCGCTTCGCGCGCGCTTTCCCGATGCCGAGCTTCATCTGATCGGACCCTTGCAGACCAACAAGCTCGACGATGCGCTCAAGCTGTTCGATGTATTCCATACGCTCGACCGCGAGAAGCTCGCGCTGGCGCTTGTGAAGGCGCGCGAAAAGGGAAGGGCGCTGCCGCGGCTTTTCGTGCAGGTGAATACGGGCGAGGAGGAGCAGAAGGCGGGCATTGCGCCGCATGACGCGGACCGCTTCATCGCGCGCTGCCGCGAGGAATGGCAGCTCGACGTGGAAGGGCTGATGTGCATTCCGCCTGTCGATGAAGAGCCCGCGCTTCACTTCGCGCTCATCGACAAGATCGCGCGGCGGAACGGCCTCACGAAGCTCTCCATGGGCATGAGCGGCGATTTCGA
>JAJLKS010000273.1:0-2498 GCA_033838765.1 Alphaproteobacteria bacterium | reverse complement strand
AGCCGCACCGCCCCAGGAGAAATTGCCGGGCGAGCCGATATGCTGCGCTTCCGCGGGGTCCAGCGTGACCTGGAAGCCGAGGCCGAAGCCCGCACCTTCCGCCGCAAGTTCGCTGAAGGCCGAGCGCGACATCCTCTTCATGGTTTGTCCGCCGGGCAGATGGTTCATCGTCATGAATTCGATGGTCTTGGGCGAACAGATGCGCACCCCGTCAAGCTCGCCGCCATTCAGCAGCATCTGGCAGAAGCGGTAATAGTCCGTCATGGTCGAGGTGAGACCGCCGCCGCCCGAAAGGAAGCGGGGCGGCTGCGCGTAGGCGCTCGTCTCGTCGCCCACATCCATGATGCCGGATTTCTTCGTCACCGGATTGCGGAAATAATTCGTGGCGAAGCGGCCGAGCTTTTCCTTCGGCACGAAAAAGCCCGTATCCACCATGCCGAGCGGCGCGAAGATCCGCGCGGCAAGGAATTCGTCGAGCGGGCGGCCCGACAGCACTTCCACGAGATAGCCGCAGACATCGGTCGAGACGGAATAATTCCAGTACTGACCAGGCGAGAAGAGCAGCGGCAGTTCGGCAATTGCCTCCACAGTTTCCTTCAGCGTGAGCTTCACCGTGTTCGCGCCCTCGATGCCGGCCTTGCGGTAGAGTGCATCGACGGGATGTTCCTGCATGAAGCCGTAGGTGAGGCCGGATGTATGCGTGAGGAGGTCGCGGATCGTCATCTCCCGCTCGCATTCGACCGTCTCGTATTTCTCCGCCGTGCCGCCCGCCCAGACGCGCAGCTTCTTGAAGGAAGGGATGTAGCGCGAGACGGGATGGTTGAGTTGGAAGTGGCCTTCCTCGTAAAGCATCATCAGGGCAAGGCTGGTGATCGGTTTCGTCATCGAATAGATACGGAAAATCGTGTCGCGCTCCATCGGCAGCCCGCGCTCGCGGTCGCGATTGCCGCGCACCTCGAAATGGGCGATCTCGCCATGCCGCGCGACGAGCGTCTGAAAGCCGGCAATCTTGCCGCGATCCACATAGGACGAGAAATATTCTGGGATCAGCGCAAGCCGCCCGCCATCGAGGCCCACATCTTCAGGTTTCGTCATGCGCGCCATGATGTTCATTGCCGTCTCTCCCATATCTTGCCGCTTCGGGCTCGTTCGATGAAGCTTACACCATAAGGCGGGGGATTTGGCTTCATTGAAATGCGCCCGCAGCCGCGCCTGCCTCTGGACCCTGCGGTTCAGGCCGTCCTGAAGCAATCGGCGATATCTGCGATCCACTTCTTCGGGTTCTGCTTCATTTCGAGCGATGTCTTGCCGTTCCTCACGATCACCATGTCGAGGTCGGGAATGACGACGGTATATTGCCCTTCGAAGCCGTTTGCAGAAAAGCTGCCGGGCCCTGCAAGACCGAGCCACCAATGCGCGCCATAGGGCTCTTCCGCGCCGGCCTGCTGCCAGGTTGGCGTGCGGGCGTAGTCGACCCATCCCTCGGGGAGAAGGCGCTTTCCCTCCCACACACCGTCGCGCAGATAAAGCAGGCCGAAGCGCGCGAAATCGCGCGGCGTGCAATAGCAGAAGGACGAGCCGATGAAGGTGCCCGCCCTGTCGAATTTAGGGATGGGCGATGTCATGCCGAGCGGATCGAACAGCCGTTCGCGCATGAAGGCTTCGAAGTCATGCCCGAAGGCATTGGCCGCGCGCGCCGCCGCGCGGGCCACGATATTCGTCGTACCGCTCGCATAGGACCAGAAGCTGCCCGGCTCATGCTCGAGCGGGAAGGAGGCGGCGAAATGCGCGACATCTTCCTTGCCCGCGCCCCAGAGCATCTCGATCACATCGGAAGGATGCTCAGGCACATAGTCTTCCCGGAATGAAAGCCCGCTCGACATGCGCAGGAGCTGATCGAGCGTGATGGCGCGGCGCGGATCGTCAGGCTCTTGCCATTCGGGAACATCGGCGGGAGCGTGAATATCGATCTTGCCGTCCTTCACCAGCATGCCGACCAGAGCATGGGTGATGCTTTTCGCTTTCGACCAGGAGGGGCAGGTCGCATCCGGGCCGTGGGCACGCGCATATTGCTCGTGGACGAGCCTGCCGTCCTTGATGACGACGGCGCCGAAGGTCTCGCCGAGATCGGCGGGTGGCGTCTGCGCGAAAGCATGGTCCATCAGGCGCTGGAAGCGTTCCTTGTCCATATTCTCGGGCAATTCGCCCTTCGGCCAGTCGCACGTCGGCCAGGGCGTGGCCTCGGGCTGGACAGGCAGCGGCGGCAATTCGGTCATGTTCCTCCCCCGGTTTGTGTGCGCCGATGGTGCCCGCTATCCTCAGTTCCAACAAGGGAGAAGGGGAGGACATGATGGCGTTGCCGAGGCTCGAGATCGACGGGGAGTGGTTTCGCGACAAGGAGGGGCGGCGGCGCATCCTGCGCGGCGTCAATCTTGGCGGAGACTGCAAGGTGCCGTTCACGCCGAACGGCCACACCAGCATCCCGACCGATTTTTCCG
>JAJLKS010000272.1:0-1711 GCA_033838765.1 Alphaproteobacteria bacterium | reverse complement strand
TCAAAGGCGCGGGCGAGCGTCTCCGGCGTCATGCCCGTGCCCGTGTCGGACACTGAGATCATGACATACTGTCCGGCCTTCACCTCATCGTGGAGCGACGCATAGGCTTCGTCGAGATGTGCGTTGCCGGTTTCGATCGTCAGCTTGCCGCCATGCGGCATCGCGTCCCGCGCATTGATGACGAGATTAAGCAGCGCCACTTCGAGCTGCCCGGGGTCGATCTCGGCAAACCAGAGTCCCGCGCCGCGCACGAACTCGAGGTCGATCTCTTCGGAGATCGTTCGGCGCAGCATCGGTTCGATGCTGGCAATGAGCCTGTTTGCCTCCAGCGTCTTCGGTTGCAGGGCCTGCCTGCGGGCGAATGCAAGCAGCCGGTTCGTCAGCTCCGCGCCGCGTTCCGCCGCTTTCGCGGTCATCTCCGCCATCATTCTGAGCTGCGCATCCTTCGTCAGGCGCGTCGCCAGCAATTCGGCATTGCCGAGAATGACTGTCAGCAGATTGTTGAAATCATGCGCCACGCCGCCAGTCAGTTGACCCATGGCTTCGAGCTTCTGAGACTCCCGCAACCGTTCTTCCAGGGCGCGCCGTTCGGTCACGTCGCGCTCGATTGAAACCCAATGCGTATAATCCCCCCGATCGTTGGTGATAGGGACTATTTCGAGTTCGAGCCAGAATTCCTCACCGGATTTCTTGTAGTTGAGAAGTTCCGCACGCACCGGTTGCCAGGTCTCGAGTGCGTGCCGGATCTGGTCGAGAACCTTCCTTTCGGTGCCTGGGCCCTGCAATATCCGGGGTGTCTTGCCGATCACTTCCTCGCGCGTATAGCCAGTTCGCTTTACGAACGCTTCGTTCACATAGACGATGCGCGGTCCTTCCGGCCCTTCGATGGGCCTTGCATCGGTGATCATCACCACATCGTTCAGGCGCTCGACGGCGACTTCCAGAAGCTTGAGCTGCATCTCGCGGACGCGCTCCCGCGAAATGTCGCGGAAATAGACGGCATAGCCTTCCGGAACGGGATAGAGATCGGCCGCAAACCAGGCATCGAATTGCGGATAGTGGAAATCGAAGCTCAGTTCCTTGGTGGGGTCGATATCCTTGGGAATGGCGCTCAGGAAGTTGCTTTTGGATTCCGGGAATGCTTCCCAGATAAGCTGGCCCAGCAGTTCGTCACGCGACCGGCGCAGCAGCTTCTCGGCCTGCTTGTTGAGAAACAGGAATTCGAGTTTTGGCGAGAGCAGATAGAAGGCATCGCCCATGTCTTCGAGAGTCGAGGTGAGGCGCCGCTCCAGTTCCTTGCTGCGTTCGCGCGCTTCCACCAGCTCGGTCACGTCCTGCAGCCCGCCTTGCGCGCCGATGATCTTGCCGGATTCGTCATATTCCGGCTCACCCATCGAGCGCACCCAGAGGCGCTTGCCGCCGCGCGTCACGATCTGGGTGACTATGTCATAGATCTCGCCCTTCTCGATGCACCGGCCGAAGGCCTCCTCGACGATAGGCCGTGTTTCGGGCGTGTAGAAGGCGAGCGCTTCTTCAAGCGTCGGCGGCTCGCCCGGCGGCAGCTCATGGATTGCGGCGGTCTCGCGCGTCCAGATCAGGTGGGTGTCGTCGATGCGCATGCGCCATCCGCCGAGCCGCGCCTTTTCGCCGGCAAGATTCCAGAGCTTTTCCATCTGGACGAGGTTTTCCTGCGTCTCGACGATGCTCGTCA
>JAJLKS010000271.1:0-3942 GCA_033838765.1 Alphaproteobacteria bacterium | reverse complement strand
GGATTTCTTCCGGGCTCACTTCCTTGTCGTAGCGGTCCTTGCCCACAGCTTCCGTCACGGCGGCTGCCGCATCGAGGCCGAGATCGGCGGCGATCAGCAGTTCCTCCAGTTCTTCGAGCGTTGCCGCATCGAGCTTCTTCTTGGTGAAGATGCCGGTGATGCCGTCCGACAGGCTCTTCGTCGAGCGCGTCAGCCCTTCCTTCATCCGCTGGAAGAGGGATTTCTTCTTTTCGCCGGTTTCCGTTTCGGTCTCGCTCACGCCGCCCTCGATCCTTCATAGCTCTTGCCGTCATGGGCCGCGAGGCGGAGCGCGAGGATCTCGCCCGCGCGCGCGGCCTCGCTCACGCGAACCGGCGTGAACTGATGCGTGCGGCCAAGTGTCGGCGTCTCCATCAGCACCGGCTTCGTCGCGCCAAGCCCGCTGTCGAGATGGGCGCGCACGGCGGCCTCGCCCTTCGCGCGCAGGCGTTCCGCGCGCGCCTTGCCCGCCGCGCGCGGCACTTGCGGCATTTTCGCGGCGGGCGTGCCGGGGCGCGGCGAAAAGGGAAAGACATGCAGCCATGTCAGCCCGCATTCATCGACAAGCCGCAGCGTGTTCCCGAACATCTCTTCCGTCTCGGTCGGGAAGCCCGCAATGAAATCCGCGCCGAACACGATGTCGGGGCGGAGCCTGCGCGCCTCCTCGCAGAAGCGGATCGCATCGTCGCGGAGATGCCTGCGCTTCATGCGCTTCAGGATCATGTCGTCGCCCGACTGCAGCGAGAGATGGAGATGCGGCATCAGCCGTTCTTCATCCGCGATGAGGCGCATCAGGTCGTCATCGGCTTCGATCGAGTCGATGGAGGAGAGCCTGAGCCGTTCGAGTTCGGGCACGAGCTTCAATATGCGCCGCGCGAGATTGCCGAGGCTCGGGCGGCCCGGCAGATCGCCGCCATAGGAGGTCATGTCGACGCCGGTCAGCACCACTTCGCGGTAGCCATTCTCCACCAGCGCACGAACCTGATTGACGACTTCGCCTGCGGGAACGCTGCGCGACGGTCCGCGGCCGTAAGGGATGATGCAGAAGGTGCAGCGATGGTCGCAGCCATTCTGCACCTGCACGAAGGCGCGGGCGCGGCCCTCGAGACCCTGCACCAGATGGCCCGCCGTCTCGCGCACCGACATGATGTCGTTCACGCGCACCTTCTCGTTTGCATGGAGCGCGAGCGCGGGCTGCCAGGTTTCCGCCCTCATCTTCTCGTCATTGCCGATCACGAGATCGACTTCGTCCATTTCGGCGAAGGCGTCGGGGTTCACCTGTGCCGCGCAGCCCGTCACGATGATGCGGGCCCGGGGGTTCTCGCGGCGGGCTTTCCGGATCGCCTGACGCGCCTGGCGTTCTGCTTCCGCCGTCACCGCGCAGGTGTTGAAGACGATGGCATTGCCGAGCCCTGCCGCGTCTGCATGGGCGCGCATCACTTCCGACTCATAAGTGTTGAGGCGGCAGCCGAAGGTGACGATCTCGGTCTCCTTCGTCATGCCTTGCCCGTCACAAGCGCAGGGTCGAGCGTGCCTTCATAGTCGAAGGCGGCGGCGCCCGTCATATAGATGTGATTGTCCGCCTCGCGCCATTCGAGCGAGAGGTCGCCGCCCGGCAGGCTCACCGTGATCTTGCGCTCCGTCTTGCGGCGGCGCACGGCTGCGACGGTCGCGGCGCAGGCAGCGGTGCCGCAGGCGCGCGTCAGCCCCGCGCCGCGCTCCCATGTGCGGAGCCTGATATGCGTCGGCGAGAACACTTGCGCGACGGAGATGTTCGCGCGTTCCGGGAAGAGCGGGTGATGTTCGAGCATCGGTCCGATGCGGCCAAGGTCGATCGCATCCACATCGTCCACGAAGAAGATCGCATGCGGGTTGCCGACATTGACGACGCCCGGCGAATGCATGATGGGATTGCCGAGGGGGCCGACTTCCAGTTCGATCGCGCGCGTGTCGCGGAATTCCTCCGAGAGCGGGATCTCGTTCCAAAGGAGGCGCGGCTCGCCCATGTCTACGGTGATGTCGCCGCCTTCGGCGCGGGTGGCGATGGTATCGCCCGCAGGCGTTTCGATCACCACGCGGTCCTTGCCCGTCTCTTCGAGGATCAGCCGGCCGATGCAGCGCGCGGCATTGCCGCAGGCTTCCACCACGCCGCCATCGCTGTTGCGGATGCCCATGAAGGCGTCGCCGCCCCCGCGCGGTTCCTCGATGGTGATGAGCTGGTCGCAGCCTATGCCCGTTTCGCGGTTCGCAATGGCGCGCGCCAGCGCATCCGTGAGCGCCAGCGGCTCATGGCGAAGGTCCAGCACGACGAAGTCGTTGCCGAGGCCGTTCATCTTCCGGAAATGATGTGGCGAGCGGGTCATGATGGGCTCTATATGGCCCTTTTTGGCCGCTTGTGCCAGTAGTGGGGGAGGACAGGCAGACAAAGGGGGAAAGCGATGCTCTGGGTGTTCGCCGTCATCGCAGTTCTGGCGCTGGCGGGTATTGCCGGATGGTACAGGATGAGCCGCTATTTCGAAGACGAGGCGGCGCGGCCTGTGCCCTCGATTGCCGGTGCCGTCGGGGCGAAGCGGATTCTGGCCATTTTCGCCCATCCCGATGACGAGCAGCTCATCAACGGGCTTCTCATCTCGGCCAAGGCGGAGGGGGCCTTTCTTGCCATGGTGACCGCCACCAAGGGTGACGCGGGCACCCAAAGCCCCGTCGTCTGCCGCCAGAGCGAGCTCGGCGTCATCCGCCATGCCGAAGTGCTGAAAAACGGCTTTGCGCTGGGGATCGACGAGCAGGAAGTCTGGGACTATCCGGATGGCAAGGTGCCGGACCAGCCGCTCGAGGAGCTCGTCGCCCGGGTCGAGGCGGCGATCCGGCATTACAGGCCGGATCTCGTGGTCGCTTTCTGGCCCGAGAGCGGCGCCACCGGCCACAAGGATCACATGCGGATGGGCCTTGTCGCCGCGCGGGCGATAGAGCGGGTCCGGGCAGGCGAAGGCGAATATCCTGGCCCCCGTTTCGTTGCCTATCCGCTCATTCCGCGAAAGTCGCTCACCGGGCTTGGCGGGCGGACGGGGCGCTTCGTCGCCGACAATCAGCCGCTGCCCACCCATTCGACGCCCGGCAATGTGGCGTCCAAGGTCAAGGGCTGGAAGATTCACGCCGCACAGGCCGATTACGTTGCCCGCGCCTACAGGATGCCGACGCGGCTTCTCTATCTCATCTGGCGCAAGGAGTTCTACGCCCTGCGCGATCTGGAGACCGGACAATGGACAAGCTGATCCCGCTCGCGGCGGAAGTCGCGGACCTTCTGAAAAAGCGGGGCGAAACCATCGCGCTATCGGAAAGCTCGATGGGCGGGCTCGTCTCGGCGGCCCTCGTCGCGCAGCCCGGCGCCTCCGCCTTCTATCTTGGGAGCACGGTCATCTATACGCGGGGCGCGGCGAAGGCGCTCTACGCGCTGCAGGGACCGCCCGCGCCGGGTGTGAAGCCGCTGACGGAACCCTATGTGGCGGCCATGGCGGAGGTGGTCAGGCAGAAGCTCGGCTCCACATGGGCTCTGGCCGAAATGGGGGCCTCCGGCCCTTCCGGCTCGCCTTATGGGCCGGGGCCGGGAACCGCCGTTATCGGCATTGCGGGGCCTCACCCCGCCTCGATCACGGTCAGCACCGGCTCGGCCGACCGCGCCGCCAATATGTATGCCTTTGGCGAGGCGGCGCTCCGGCTCCTGAAGGACGTGCTTACCAGAGCCTCGTGATGCCATAGGCATCGAACTGCATGTCGTTCGAGACGATCGTCAGATCATCGGCCAGCGCCTGCGCAATCAGCATCCGGTCGAACGGGTCCTTGTGATGCCCGTCCAGCGCACCCGCCATCTGGCCGTGGGCGATGCTGATCGGCAATTCGATGAAGCCTTCTGCCTCGATCGATACC
>JAJLKS010000270.1:0-6689 GCA_033838765.1 Alphaproteobacteria bacterium | reverse complement strand
CGATAATCGAAGCCGTCGCCGACGGTCACAAGCATGGTCTCATCCGGCAGGAAGGCGATGCGCCCGCCATAGTGAACAGGCGTGTCCTTTGCGGGCGTCGCGTCGAAGATCACGGTGAGATCCGTCAGCGCCTCGCCATCGAAACGCGCGCGCGCCACTCTCGTCCAATTGCTGTCCGGGGTGCCATGCGCATAGGACAGGTAGACGAGGCTGTTGTCCGCAAAATCAGGGTCGAGCACCACGTCGAACAGCCCGCCCTGGCTCTCGAAATAGACTTCCGGCACACCCGCCACCGGTTCCTCGGCAAGCGAGCCATCTCGCATCACGCGAATGTGACCGGACAGCTCCACGATCAGCATCGAGCCATCGGGCATGAAAGTCAGGCTCCAAGGGTGGTCGAGCCCCTCGGCCACGGGAACGACGGTGTACCGGGCTGAAGCGCTGTCATCCTGCGCGCCGGCATGGGCCGCCCCCAGCAGTGAAATCGCGATTACCGCGCCTGCGAGCGCGCCGATTTTCCGCACCAGTTTCGCCATCCGCTGTTTCCCGTCCCTTCCGGTGAAATTTTATGCGATCATATAGATATAAAGCGGCGGAAAGAAATCGTGAGGGACGGAAATGCGGATTCTGAATCTTTTGCTGGCCTTTGTCGTGGCGGTCATCGTGACAACGATTCTAGGAGCTGCCTTTCACACCCAGTTCGTGATCGGACGTCTCACAGATATGGGCATCGCCGTATCCTTCTCCGACCGCTTCTCGACCACGCTGCATGACATTGCCGGAATGGCCCCGCTATTCGGCCTTGTCATCGCCGGTGGTTTCCTTGTCGCTTTTCTGGCTGGCGCGCTGGTGTTCCGCCTTGCCGGCGCACATCGCAATCTGGTCTACGCAGTGGCCGGCGCAGTCGCACTTGGTGTTGCGCTTTCCCTGATGGCTATGGTGTTCAACATCACGCCGATTGCGGGCGCTCGCTCATGGGCGGGCTTCATCGCGCAAATGGCAGCCGGCGCGCTCGGTGGATATGTCTTCGCTCTTATCTCGCGTGTGCGAACAGCCTGAAACAAGGGCAGGGCGCAGGCTGCTTTTCGGGCAGTCTGCCTTTCCGGAGTGCGGCCTGCGAATGATGGGCTGGCAGTCGCGGCATTGCGCCATTTTTTCCGCCTGAAAGCGCCGCTTCACGGTTGCCATGTCCCTGTAATCCGTGCAGCCTTTCATCAGTTGGTGTTCTGGGGGGTGCGTTTGCCGGATTGCGGCAGTCCGGCCCATGTCCCCCGAGCGGTCTAACCCGGTGGATCGAGGAAATTGCCGAAAGCAGCACGAGTCTATGTCCGGTACGTCGAGGCGGTGAACAGGGTCGTCGGCCGGATCGTCATGTATCTGATTTTCGTGATGATCGGCGTGATGCTCTACGCATCGTTTTCGCGCACGGTGATCGGCATGCCGCTCAACTGGGCCATGGAAATGGGCCAGTTCCTCCTCGCCGCCTATTATCTGCTCGGCGGCGGCTATTCCCTTCAGATCAATGCCCATGTGCGCATGGACCTGCTCTATGGCCGGTTGAGCCCCCGCAAGATGGCCTTCACCGATACGCTCACGGCCTTTTGCCTCATCTTCTATCTGTCGACGCTTCTGATCGGCGGCATTTCCAGCACGGAATATGCGATCACCTACAAGCAGGTGAACTACACCTCCTGGGCGCCGCTCCTCTGGCCCATCAAGTCGATCATGACTTTCGGCATCTTCCTGATGCTGCTGCAGGCCATAGCCATTTTCTTCAAGGATCTCGCCCGCGTCCGCGGTGAGGAAATCGCATGAGCTACGAACTCATTACGCTGCTCATGTTCTCCTCGCTGATGGTGATGCTGCTCACCGGTCAGCGCGTCTTCGGCGCCATAGGTTTCGTTGCTGCGCTTGCCGCACTGCTGCTCTGGGGCGACCGAAACATCGAGATGCCGTTCAACGCGACCTTCCAGGTGCTGAACTGGTATCCGTTGCTCACGCTGCCGCTCTTTATCTTCATGGGCTACATGATGTCGGAATCGGGGATCGCCAACGATCTCTACCGCATGTTCCATGTCTGGATGGGGCGCGTGCGCGGCGGTCTTGCGCTCGGTACGATCGGCCTCATGGTCATCATATCCGCCATGAACGGCCTGTCCGTCGCGGGTATGGCGATCGGCGCAAGTGTCGCCCTGCCGGAGCTTCTGCGCCGCGGCTATGACAAGGTCATGGTGACGGGCGTCATTCAGGCCGGCAGTTCTCTCGGCATTCTTATCCCGCCAAGCGTCGTGCTCGTGCTTTATGCGATGATCGCGCGCCAGCCGGTGTTGCAGCTCTGGCTCGCAGGCGTGGTCCCCGGCCTCATCATGGCGGCCTTCTTCGCGATCTACATCTATATCCGCTGCCGCCGCCATCCCGAGCTTGGTCCGCCCTTGCCGGAAGAAGAGCTCGCCGAAGTGACCTGGGGTGAAAAGATCCGCCTGCTGCGCGCCGGTATCATCCCTTTCCTCATCTTCGGCACGATGATGGGGCTTTTCCTGTCCGGTATCACAAGTCTTGTCGAAAGCTCGGCAGTGGGTGCGACGGGGGCGATCATCGCAGCCGCGCTGAAGCGCCGTCTTACCTTCAGGGTGATCGAGGACACGACGCGGCAGACGCTCGCCATCTCCTGCATGTTCCTGTTCATCATCCTGGCAGCGCTGTGTTTCGGTGCCGTCTATGACGGGCTTGGCGCGAAGAACGCCATCCGCACGCTGCTGCTCGAGACATGGGACCTGTCGCCCTGGGAAATCCTCATCATGATGATGGTTTCCTTCGTTGTCCTCGGCATGTTCCTTGACGATACGGCGATGCTCGTGATCGTTGCGCCGCTTTACATTCCTCTCGTCATCGGCCTCGGCTTCAACCCGATCTGGTTCGGCATTCTCTACGTGATTACCTGCCAGATCGCTTACATAACGCCGCCCTTTGGCTACAATCTGTTCCTCATGCGGGCCATGGCGCCACCTGAGATAACGCTTGTCGACATCTATCGCTCAATCGTACCGTTCGTGGGGATCATGATCTTGACCATCATCATCGTGATGGCCTTCCCGCAGCTCACCCTCTGGTTGCCCAACTGGTATTTCGGGCGATAGGAGGTGCGGCGGCAGACAAGTGAGAGGCAGTACCTGTTTTCTTCGTGCGAGGGCCGGGTCTGGCATTGGGGCTGGATCGACCCGAAACCATCCAGAGAAGAAGGAGCCACCTGATGAGTGACCGTCCTGTAATCAACAAACGCGACTTTCTGAAAAAGGCCGGCCTTGGCGCCGCAGCGGTGGGCGCATCGACGATTGCCGCGCCGAATATCGTGCGCGCCCAGTCGCAGATCAAATGGCGCATGCAGACCTATGCCGGCGCATCGCTCGCAGAACACGTCATCAAGCCGTCGATCGATGAATTCAACAAGGCCGCAAACGGCGAAATGGTGATCGAGCTCTACACCGCCGACCAGCTCGTGCCGCAGGGCGAATTGTTCCGCGCCGTGCAGAACGGCACGATCGATGCCGCTCAGAGCGACGACGACTCGATGGCCGCGCCGGTCGATGTGTCGGTCTTCGGTGCCTATTTCCCCTTCGCCTCGCGCTACGGCCTCGATGTGCCGGTTCTGTGGGAATGGTACGGGCTCCGCGAAATCTGGGAAGAAGCCTATGCCGAAGTGCCGGGCGTAACCTGGCTCAGCGCCGGCGCATGGGACCCTTGCAACTTCGTGACCACGAAACCGATCCGCTCGCTCGAGGACCTGAAAGGCCTTCGCGTCTTCACCTTCCCGACGGGCGGCAAGTTCCTTGAGCGCTTCGGAGTCGTGCCGGTCACGCTTCCCTGGGAAGATATCGAAGTCGCGATCCAGACGAACGAACTCGACGGCGTGGCCTGGTGCGGCGCGACCGAGACCTACACGGTCGGCTGGGCCGATATCAACAAATACTACCTGACGAACAACATCTCGGGCGCGTGGGCCGGCTCCTACATCGCCAACACCGAGAAGTGGGAAGCGCTGCCGGAGCATCTGAAGACGCTCTTCAAGCTCGCCATGGACAGCTCCCACTATTATCGTCAGCACTGGTACTGGTGGGGCGAGGCGCACTACCGCACCACGGGCGGCAAGCTCGAACTCACCACCATCCCGGAAGCGGAATGGAAGACGGTCGAAGACGAAGCGCTCAAGTTCTGGGACGAGGTTGCAGCCCGTTCCCCGCGCAACGCGAAAGTCGTCGAAATCCTCAAGAAGTATGCCGACACGATGCGCAAGGCCGGCGCGCCCTATCGCTACGGCTGATCCTGTCCGGCTCAGTCTGCAATGGCCGGGCCTCGCCGAATGGCGGGGCCCGGTTTCTTTTTGAGGCGCCGCCAGACGCAGCGATCCGACGCCGGGAAACCCTGGTTTTTTTCACTTTGCTTTGACAGATAGTAAATCAACATTATCATTTGCCGAAACTGCGGGCGAGGGCCCGCCGGTCTGCATGGTAGATTGCGGGCCATAAAGGCATTGGAGGAAACGACGTGGCGAACGAAGCAAACGGCACTGCACAGGCCATCGACGATCTGGATTTCGATCCGGCGGCGCTCAAGGCGAAATATCGCGCAGAGCGCGACAAGCGCCTCCGCAAGGAGGGCAACGAGCAGTATGTCGAGATCAAGGGCCAGTTCGCGCATTACCTTGAAGACCCCTATGTCGAGCCGGGCTTCACGCGCGAACCTCTTTCCGATGAGGTCGATGTCGTGGTGGTCGGCGGCGGCTTCGGCGGTCTGCTCGCCGGTGCGCGCCTGCGCGAGGCAGGCGTCGGCCGTGTACGGATGATCGAGAAGGGCGGCGATTTCGGCGGCACCTGGTACTGGAACCGCTATCCGGGCGCGGCCTGCGACATCGAATCCTACATCTATCTGCCGTTGCTCGAGGAAGTCGGCTACATGCCGGTCGAGAAATATTCGAAAGCGGCGGAAATTCTCGAACACAGCCGCGCCATCGGCCGTCACTTCAAGCTCTATGACGATGCGCTCTTCCAGACGGAAGTCACCGAAATGCGCTGGGACGACGAGGCCGCGCGCTGGATCGTTCATACCAATCGCGGCGATGCCATTCGCGCGCGTTTCATCGTCACGGCGAGCGGCCCGCTGCATCGCCCGAAGCTGCCGGGCATTCCCGGCGTCGAGGGCTTCAAGGGCCACTCCTTCCATACGAGCCGCTGGGACTATGGCTACACGGGCGGCGACTGCAATGGCGGCCTTGAGAAGCTGAAGGACAAGCGTGTCGGCATTATCGGCACCGGCGCCACCGCCGTGCAATGCGTGCCGCATCTCGGTGCATGGGCGAAGGAGCTCTATGTCTTCCAGCGTACTCCGTCATCTATCGACGTTCGCAACAACCGGCCGACGGATCGCGAATGGGTGAAGACGCTGAAGCCCGGCTGGCAGCAGTTCCGCATGGACAATTTCAACACGCTCGTCTCCGGCGGCTATCAGGAAGAAGATCTCGTCAATGACGGCTGGACCGACATCATCGGCAATCTGCTCGTCATGGCTCGCAAGAACCCGAAAAAGCTTGCGCCTGAAAAAATGGCCGAGACTGTCCAGCTTGCCGATTTCAAGAAAATGGAATCGATCCGCAAGCGCGTCGAAACCGTGGTGAAGGACCCCACGACCGCGGAGGCGCTCAAACCCTGGTACAACCAGTTCTGCAAGCGTCCCTGCTTCCACGACGAATATCTCGCAACCTTCAATCGCCCGAACGTGCATCTCATCGATACGGCGGGGAAGGGCGTCGAGCGCATCACCGAAAATGCGATCGTCGCCAACGGCAAGGAATACGAGATCGACTGCCTCATCTATGCGACGGGCTTCGAGGTCGGCACCGGCTATACGCGCCGCGCCGGCTTCGAAATCTATGGCCGCGATGGCCTCTCGCTCACGGAAAAGTGGGAGGAGGGCGTCTCCTCGCTCCACGGCATGCACACGCGCGGCTTTCCCAACTGCTTCATCGTTTCGAATGCGCAGTCCGGCTTCACAGCCAACTATCCGCATATGCTGAACGAGCAGTCGAAGCACCTCGCCTATATCGTGAAGGAATGCATCGGCCGTCAGGCCCGTGTCGTCGAGACGACGCAGGAAGCGGAAGATGCCTGGGTTGAGGAAGTGATGAAGGTCGCCGTCTTCAACCGCCGCTATCTCGAGGAGTGCACGCCCGGTTATTACAACAATGAAGGCCAGCCCTCCGCCCGCGCCATCCGCAACGGTTCGTATGGCGCAGGCTCCATCGCCTTCATCAAGGTGCTGGAAGACTGGCGCTCGAAGGGCGACCTGCCTGGCCTCGAAATCCACTGAAGTAGACACATCGAACAAGCGTCATGGCCGGGCAAGTCCCGGCCATTGGCGTATTGGGTGGTGAGGGGCATTGCCAGAGGCGGAAGTGGAGTGAAGAATATGGCGCTCAAATTCGCCGCTATGTGGAAACGTACGAAGCTCAAATGAGCGAAATACCTGCCTTGGATTGGCAGTTAATAGTGACTCCTGAAGGGTGAAAATTAGAAGGGGGGCGATATGGCAAACACTGCAAAGGGTCTTCTGGAGGTGAAAGCGGAGGTGGAAGCCGGTCAGCAACCACGACGCAGCGTTCGTGAACTGCTGTCATGGTTCGGCGCTCAGCGTCGAGG
>JAJLKS010000269.1:0-3025 GCA_033838765.1 Alphaproteobacteria bacterium | reverse complement strand
GCGATCTGCGGCAGCGAAAGCGCCGTTTCCTTCCGCACTTTCCACATCGCGTATTGGCGAATTGCGGCGAGGGGTTGCGCCCGGCTGCGGCCCAAAAGCTCCTGCATGTCTACGCCAGCCATGTCGCAGACCGCGCCGATTATGTCCGACGCCTTGCGGCGGTGCTCCGGGGGTGTATGGCTCGTGGCGGCGATGAACTCGGCGACGGGGATCATGCCGCGCGCTCCCGGCGGATGCGCTTGGCGTCGTCGTGCCGCTGCTTGCCTTCGTCTTCCCAACGCTGGGCCTCGGTCTCGCCGTAAAGATCCTTACGCCGGAAATACGCCGCCGAGCGATATTTCCGCATCGTCACCTCGTCCACGAGGCCGCGGGCAATCATCTCGACAGCCTCCCGCCCGTAGAGGAAAGACTCCGGCACAGCGTCGCCGCGTTCCATCCGGCGGCCCATGATTTCGTGCGTGTCGAACACGGGCGCCGAGCCGCCAGACGTGTCGCGGTTCACGGCCTGCGCTGCGGCTCGGATTTCCCGCTCGGTCGGCCATGCCGGAGTCGTGCATTCATCGACCAGCGCATCCTCAAGCTTCGGCCACCACTCGTGAAGCTTGCCGGCCGGGGCGAACCGCCGCACCGCTGAGACCAGGGCGCGCAACTCGTCGTCCTGCGCCTCCGGCTTGCCTTCAAGGCGGCGAGGCATAGCCCGGCGGGCAAGGTATCGCTCCAGCCGCTGTGAAATGTCGGTGTCATGCAAACTCATATTTTCCCCGCCTCCCTCAAACGTGCGAAAATCGCAGAAACGTCGTCGCGCGGCCTTAGCCGCGCCGTGATCCACGGCACCGGGTCGATAACGCCAGACCTCTCGCAGTCGGCAATAGCGCCGAAAATCTCCCGGTCGTCGTAGTCCTTCCGCCAGCGCCCGATGATGGCCCGTGCTTGCGGCTCCTTCGAGCCGTGAAGGACCAGGAACCGGACGCCCTTTTCGAAGATCGCCTTCGTGAAATCGACGGCCCTGCCGTCGTTAGAAGCGTTAGCTTCTAACGTATCCTTTAACTCTGGTTTCTGGTTAGCATTGCGAACGCATTGCGTTTTTACTGCGTCCGCATTCGGCTGCCCTTGTTTTTGTTGCTCTTTTTCCCATCTTGCCGTCGCCGACGCAGATGCACTCGCGCGTTTTTCCGATCGTTTTTCGATCTCGACTCCGACGCGCGGGTTGAAAAACCCGCGCTCGTCTACGGTGAGCTTCCCGGCTTTGACCAGCCCATCAACGATCTTCTTGAAGGACGCTGGCGTTGACCCGCACAGCCGTGCGAGCCGCCTCATGTCACGATCGATCGGCCCCTCGGCCTCATACATCATCGCCACCAGCGTAATGTATACGCCCGTTTCCGCCGCTGTTAAGCCGCGTGTTCCCGCGAGCCAGTCCGATGGGTAGAATGGGAAAAAGGGGTTCTTTCCCACACTACCACCCCGATGCGAAGAGATTGACCATTTCACTGTCCCTATTAGCGCAGGGCCTTGCACGATTTGTAATCGTGCTGTAGAACGGTCCTGCGTTGTTCGCACTCGCACCTTACCGCCACTCGCGGAAGGTTTCAAGGCCCCGGGTTTCCTCCCCCGGGGCCTTTTTATTTCATAATGCGCGCCCCAATGACCGCCAAAGCTTCTTCCGTCGATGCTACGACAAAGACGCCACCGCGCCATGCCTCGTGCCATTCCTTTTGCCGGTCGTTGAGCCTGCGCGCGCTGGGCGGCTTTGCCCCGTCCTTGACCTCGATCAGGTAATTGGCGCCGCGAAATCCGACGAGCAGATCCGGGCATCCTTCCCCGACTGCGTGGAGCTGTTGCACCGTCGCTCCGATGGCCCGCAGCGCCGAGACGACCTGCGGCTGATTGGCGTCGATCTTGGCGGCACGTCTAACTTGCCTAGCCTCCTGAATAGTGCCCGCAGCGCCCAAGCGCGCGTGAACGACAGGCCGAAGAACATCAGCGTGATGCCAATGCTCTGCGCCGCAGTATAGCCGAGCACAAGCCACGTCGCGGCCCACGATACGACCAGGCCAACACCGGCATTCGCCAGCGCCTCGATAGCGTCGATCCTCACCGGCCAAGCTCGATTCTCAGCATCTCATGGGTCACCGAAGAGAGAGCCTTGAGCGGCGCCTTGCGCTTCGCCCGGCGGGCCTTCGTGACCTCCCGGGCCAATATCTCTCGCCGAGCGGCCACGAGCGAATACCGCTTCCGCATCCGCGCGGTGCTCTGCGCACGCCCAAATCGTGCCCTTCCGCGTCTGAAAGCCGAAAGGAGCGATCGAAGAACCGCAGCGGCCGCACTTGTGAGCATGGGTCATTCCTCCATCCAACGCCGCACATGCGGCAGCCATTCGTGATCCTCGCCATACCTGGCAACCCATTCTGCCCGGATCGTGTGGATACCCTCCGGCCCGCGATGGTGATTGTAGCACAGCGGTATTGTGTCCTCGTCTGTGGCCCGGCGCTGTCCGTATCGCCCGCAGATGACGTGGTGGACCTCCACCGGCCGTGATCCGCATATCACGCACGGCAGTTGCGCCACGCGCGCCAGATGCGCCGGGTTGCGCTTGCGGCTCTGCTTGAGGCCGAGCGGGAGCTTATTTGCCAGTGTCATCTTTCCGGCGGCACCGTCAGGGCCACCCCCTCTTTTGTCCAGTGATCATACACCGCATCGAGAAACCGAGTCATCTGCTTGACCGTCATGTCGCGGGTCACCGGCAGGTCGAGCGGCGCGGCCATGCATTCCAGCTTGTCCTCGTAGGCCAGCGTCTTCAAAACCCGATCGTAGACCTCGCGAAACTCGGCATCCTCGCGGCGGATCGGCACGCCAAAGTGCAGCTTGTTAAACGCATGCACTTCCTCCTGCGTCCTGTCGCCCATTTGCTGCGATACCTCGGCATTCCACTTCCAGCACAGATCGTTCTGGTCGAGCGACCGATCAGCGCCTTGCCGCCATGAAAAGGTCATGGGCAGCTGCGGCCCCATGCGCTCGACGAGAC
>JAJLKS010000268.1:0-2781 GCA_033838765.1 Alphaproteobacteria bacterium | reverse complement strand
CCACGACGTCATCAGTCCGGTGGGGGCGATCACAAACGGGCTTGAAGTTCTCGCCGACGACGACGACCCGGAGATGAAAGCCCATGCGATGGAGCTCATCACCAAGAGCGCCGCTCAGGCATCGGCCAAGCTGCAGTTCGCACGGCTCTGCTTCGGCGCTGCGGGCTCTGCGGGGGCTGAGCTCGATCTTCAGGATGCGAAGGCCGTGGCCGAAGGCCTGATGGCAGGGGAGAAGGCCTCGCTCGCCTGGGATGCGCCTGTGGCAACCATCGGCAAGGACTATGTAAAGCTGCTGCTCAACATGGTGCTGATCGGCATGGCTGCCATTCCGCGCGGCGGCGAGGTTGCAGTCACGGTCGAAGGCGATCTCGCAAGGCCGGTATTGCGCGTCCGCTCGACGGGGCAGGCGGCCCGTGTGCCGGAGGAAACGGACAAGTTTCTCGGTGGAAGGGCAGCTGACCGGTTTCTCGATGCGCGCGCGGCGCAGCCCTATTTCACAGGGCTAGTCGCCCGCTCGCTCGGTCTCACGATCAGTGCGCGGATGGACGCCGACGCCTTTCTGATCGAGGCCTGTTTCGCGGATGCGGGCGCGGGCGTCTGATCGATTCACGACGACCGGAAATAAAAAGGGCGCCGGAGAGGCGCCCTTTGCATTTCAGCTTCTGTCCCGGCTTCAGGCTGAGGCCTTGGCGGGCATCGCGGCTTCCGACGGGTCGCGAAGCACATAGCCGCGTCCCCACACCGTTTCGATGTAGTGTTCGCCGCCGGTCGACACGGCGAGCTTCTTGCGCAGCTTGCAGATGAAGACGTCGATGATCTTGAGTTCCGGCTCGTCCATGCCGCCATAGAGATGATTGAGGAACATCTCCTTGGTAAGCGTCGTGCCCTTGCGGAGCGAGAGCAGCTCCAGCATCTGATATTCCTTGCCGGTCAGGTGGACGCGGTTGCCTTCGACCTCGACCGTCTTGGTGTCGAGGTTGACGGTGAGCTTGCCCGTGTTGATGACCGACTGCGAGTGACCCTTGGAGCGGCGCACCACGGCGTGGATGCGGGCGACCAGCTCATCCTTGTGGAAGGGCTTCGTCATATAGTCATCGGCGCCGAAGCCGAGACCGCGGACCTTGTTCTCGATGCCGGCAAGGCCGGAGAGAATGAGGATCGGCGTGGTGATCTTGCCGACGCGCAGCGATTTCAGCACGTCATAGCCGCTCATGTCCGGCAGGTTCAGGTCGAGAAGGATGATGTCGTAGTCGTAAAGCTTCCCGAGATCGACGCCTTCTTCGCCGAGGTCGGTCGTGTACACATTGAACCCGTCCGACTTGAGCATCAGCTCAATGCTCTGTGCCGTTGCACTGTCGTCTTCGATGAGCAGAACTCGCATTGGTCCCCCTCCGGCGATCCTCGATAGCCCCGATCGCCGCGGCTTGGTTAATCCATATTTCCGGACATTAATGCGAATTGGTTAACAAAGGTTAATCGGAAGCGAAAAAATTCAGAAAAATTTACCGGTCGGTCTGCAAGCCATTGGAATTGGGCGATTTTGGCGGAATTCCGCCCTTCCGGACAAGTTCCATAATGAAGGATACATCCGGCAGGAAGTTAAATTCAGGCACTGAAAGGCTCGGCCAAGGGCCGTTTTCAGGGTTTACGCCGTCTTAAAGTCTTCGCGGCATGATCATCCGGCGGCGGGGCCTTCCGGTCCCCGTCAAGACCGGCTTTGGCGGCATTGACCGTCACAAGAGGGAGCCTGGAGGCCAGTGCAGGCATTGTTGGCGGAAATCGGCGCGCTTCCCGAAATCAAGCATTACGGGCGCGTTGTGAGCATTCAGGGGCTGACGGTCGAAGTGGCCGGGCCGCTGCATGCCATGGGGATCGGCAGCCGCTTGTCGGTGTCGAACCGCGCGGGCGAACAGGTGATTTGCGAGGTGGTCGGCTTTCGCGACAATCGCGCGCTTTGCCTTCCCTTCGGCGCCCTCTCCGGCATCGGCGTCGGTTGCAAGGCCGTACTGTCCTCGGACGAGCCGCATATCTATCCCTCGTCGGCCTGGCTTGGCCGCGTGGTCAACGCCTTTGGCGAGCCGATCGACGGCAAGGGACCGATTGCACAGGGCGCCGCTCCCTATCCGCTTCGCAATACGCCGCCGCCAGCCCATATGCGCCAGCGGGTGAACGGCAAGGTCGACCTGGGCGTTCGCGCACTCAATACATTCACAACCGTCTGCCGCGGCCAGCGCATGGGCATCTTTGCTGGCTCGGGTGTGGGCAAGTCGGTGTTGCTGTCGATGCTTGCCCGGAATACGGCCTGCGACGTCTCGGTGATCGGTCTGATCGGCGAGCGCGGCCGAGAGGTTCATGAATTCATCTAAGATGATCTCGGGCCGGTAGGTCTCGCGCGCTCGGTCGTCGTCGTGGCCACTTCGGATGAACCGGCGCTGATGCGCCGCCAGGCTGCCTATCTCACGCTTTCTCTTGCCGAATATTTCCGCGACCGCGACGAAGATGTGCTTTGCATGATGGACAGCGTGACGCGCTTTGCCATCGCGCAGCGCGAAATCGGCCTGTCGACAGGTGAGCCGCCGACGAGCAAGGGCTATACGCCGACAGTCTTCGCCGAGCTGCCGAAACTTCTGGAGAGGGCAGGGCCGGGTACCGGTAAAGGCAGCATCACCGGTCTCTTCACCGTGCTTGTCGATGGCGACGACCACAATGAGCCAGTCGCGGATGCGGTCCGGTCCATTCTCGACGGTCATATCGTCATGGAGCGCGCCATTGCGGAGCGCG
>JAJLKS010000267.1:0-8269 GCA_033838765.1 Alphaproteobacteria bacterium | reverse complement strand
GGCACGAACGAGATCCAGCGTAACATCATGGCAAAGGCCGTGCTCGGGCTATGACCGCCGGACAAGCCGCCGCACGCTGGAGCCCGCACCGGCAATGAGATAAAGCAGAGCAATAAACGCACAGGCGATGAACCAGCCGTTTTCCTCCATCCACTTCTTGGAAATCTGTGCCATCTGCTCATAGCCTTCGGGAATCTCCAGCACGCCCGCATCTTTTGCGAAGCGGTCATATTCGGCGCGCATGCCGGCGAAGAGTTCGGGCCGCTCTGCGGAAAGATCGCGGGTCTCGCCGGGATCGAGCGCAATATCGTAGAGATACCACTCGCCGTCGCCAAAGGGCGGCATGTTGCGCACAAGCTTGTAATTGCCGCGAAAAAGCGCCGCATTCCCCGCCGCTTCAAGCCCGACGGACTCTTCCGGCCCGTAATGCGGCGTAGCACCGCCGAGAAGCGGCATCAGCGAGCGGCCAGTCATCGGCTTGACAGCCCGTCCGTCGACATCACTCAACTGGTCCACATTCGCAAGCTCGAGAATGGTCGGCGCAATATCGGTGATGAAACTGAAATCGGCGACATGGCCGGCCGCCGGAATGCCCGGTCCTGCAACGATGAAGGGTACCCGAATGCCGCCTTCGCCCGCATAGAGCTTGAAGAACGCACCGGGCGAAGCAGCCGCGCTCGCAAATTCCGGCCCGATGAAGGCATAGGTGCCCTTCTCGCCCAGTGTCTCGACATCGCGGCTGTAGCCTTCCCACCAGAGCCATTGCGAAAAGCCCGGTATGTCGGACGGCGCGTTCGGCTCCGGTCCATTATCGGAAAGGACGAAGAACACCGTATTCTCATAGTCGCCGCGTTGCTTCAGATGATCGATGAAACGCCCGATATGATGGTCCATCGCTTCAAGCATGCCTGCATTCACCGCCATGCTCTTTGCGAAAAGCGCCTTCTCCTCATCGGTCAGCGATTCCCACGCGCGAAGCCCGTCCGGCATCGGCCCGAGTTCCACATCCTCGGGCATCAGGCCGCGCGCCACGACGCCCTCGAAACGCGCGCGGCGCAGTGCCTCCCAGCCTTCCGCATAGACATCTTCATATTTTTCGACGAATTCGCGCGGCGCCTGCACCGGAATATGGATCGCCTGAAACGCGAGATAGGCGAAGAAGGGCTCGCTCGCGCCTTCGCCCTCCTCGATATAGTCGATCGCCTTGTCGACGATGAACTGCGACGAATAGAAATCCTCGGGCAGCACCGCCGGCTCGCCATCCTCGAACCACGGCGCATCGGAATAGATCGGCAGATAGGACCGCTGCTCCCAGTTATCGGCGCCAGACGCATCGAGCACGAATGACCGGTCGAAACCGTGCGAAGGCGGAAGCGCGGATGGCGTATGCCCGAGATGCCACTTGCCTGTGACCGCCGTGCGGTACCCGGCGCGCTGCAACAGCGCCGCCACCGTCACCACATCGTCGGCAAGCCGGCCAAGATAGGCGGGCGCACCCTGATGCTCGGGCGGCAGCGTCTCCGGCAGATTGCCGACGCCTGCGAGATGGCTCGTCATGCCCGTAAGCAGCATGGCGCGCGAGGGTGCGCAGACGGGCGAGGCATGGAAATTGGAGAACAGCGCACCGCGAGCGGCCAGCGCATCGATATTCGGCGTCGAGATTTCGCTGCCATAGGCGCCAAGATCGCTGAAGCCCACATCGTCCGCAAGGATCACGACGATATTGGGGCGAGCCTCCTGCGCAAGGACCGGCGCGGCGGCGGCGAGCGCACCCGCCATGATGGCTGCGATGAGAATTTTCATGTCCTGCCCTCCGTTGCCGCGCCGCTCCAGTGGCGGTCGAGCGGCTTGCCGTTTGCGCCGGCTTGAATCCGTGGCGCCGAATAGAGATTTTCACCTTCGAGCAGCTTTGCTCCGCTGCCAAGAAATGCCGCCGCCTTCCTTCGCGCATCCGCATCGAGCGCGGCGAAATCGCGGCGCAAGGCGGCAAGACAATATGCACGATAGGGGCTTGCGGGTACTCGCCAGTCAACACCGCCCTGACGATAGGAAACGACCGCCTCCCCCCGTGCCAGCGCGGCCTCATTTGCTGCAAGATAGGGAAAATACTCCCCTGCAATACGCGCAAGGAACGGCGCAAGATTGTCCGGCACATCGCCGGGAAGTGCAGCATGTGCAACATCTTCCGGCCGCGACGCCCAGAGCCGTGCTACCCAGAGCAGCACATGCGGCGCCCGCGCCCGCATGATCGCGGCAGGCGTCGGGTCGGACGAGAAATGCCGGAACATCGATCCGAAGAATCCGAAATCGGCTTCCACAGGCCGTTCGCCCATGAGGAACGGCCGCTGCGCAAGCACCGCCTCCATCGCATCGAGCGTGTCGAGATAAAGCGCCTCGATCTGCGGGATCGTTTCTTTCGTCACGCCATCCTGCGCGAGATAGACGCGCCGCTGCCGCCGCAGAATGAATTGCCGCCTTGCCCAGAAAGGGAGTTTCACATCGCGCAGCATGGTCCGCGCGATCTGCGCGCTCATCAGCGTCATGTCCTCGTCGAACGACCAGCGATAGTGAAGCGCCGGCCGCCACAGCCACTCATCGCCATAGTCCTCCAGCAGAAGACTGAAAAATCGCGTCAGCGGATCGGACGGCGAGAGCGCAGGCTCCGGAAAACGTCGCTCGAAATCCGCCATAATCGCCGTCGTGTCGGTGCGCCACGTCCCATCCGCCATTTCGATCTGCGGCATCTGCATGACGCCGGTTGCCCGGCCCGCGCGGCGGAAGGCGGCGGTGTCCATCTCCGCAAAGCGGTAGGGAATGCCCTTCACGCGCAGATAGGCTTCTAGCTTGCCCGTGAAATAGGAAAGCGTGAGGCCATGAACGGTCATCAAGCCGTCGGGGGATTGGGGAGTTTCATCCGGCATCGCCGGAATATGGCACGTCGAGTGCAATAATCAAGACCTCGCGAAACGCTTTGCCCGCCGCGCCCCGCCTGCTAACAATCCGCAACCGACATTTCCAGATTTGCGGAGACTTCCCATGCAACTCGACGAAGCGCTGAAAGCGCGGAAATCCGTGCGCGCTTTCAAGCCCGATCCCGTGCCGCTCGAACTCGTGAAGGAAATTCTCGATCTCGCCCGCTGGTCGCCTTCCGGCACCAATATCCAGCCCTGGAAGGTGCATGTGGTGGCAGGCGAAGTGCGCCGCCGTCTGGAGGAGGAAGTCCTCGCCCACCGCGAGACGGACCCCGCCGACAAGATTGCCGAATTTCCCCGCACCTCGAAGCGCAAGGAGCCCTACACCACGCGGATGCGCACGCTCGGCAAGGAGATGTACGGCCTGCTCGGCATCCCGAAAGGCGATCAGGCAGCCAACTGGCGCCAATGGGGCCGCAACTACCAGTTCTTCGATGCGCCTGTCGGCCTCATCTTCACCATCGACAAGGATCTCGATGCGATGAGCTTTCTCGACATCGGCATCTTCATGCAGTCGGTCATGCTGGCCGCGAAGGCGCGCGGCCTCGACACCTGCTCGCAAGGCGCCTGGAACAATTTCTGGAGCGTCACGCGCCGCGTGCTGAATGTGCCGGACGATCAGTACATCATCTGCGGCATGTCGCTTGGCTATGCCGACGACACCGCGCCTGTGAACACGCTCGTCGCAGAGCGCGAGCCGGTGGAAAGCTTCGCCACTTTCCACGGATTCGAGTGAGACGAAAGTTCAGAACCGCACACCGCCGCGCAGATGCACAGGCGCGGCGCGCGCGCCCGTCATCGCGGCCTGACCGGCGGGCAGCGACGGCTTCATGTAGAAGCCGTTGTGAATGGCAATGAAGGTCTGCCGGTTGCCGACGCCGCCTTCGAAGCCCGCCGTCGCCACGGAGGCGATTTCGGCTTGCTTCGGCGGCTCGCGCTCTCCAGTCCATGGATCGTAAGCCTCGGGCCCGCCCGCGAGCTCGCCATGCTCGACCTCGGGGCCCCACGGGTCGATCCAGCGCACCTCGCCCGCCATCGCCTGAGCCGCAAACCCGGCTGCGAAAATCCCGCTCAGCACTGAAAGACGAACGGCCATGATCGCCCCGAAACTGCTTCAATTTGAAACATATATTAGTCAAAGCGACTACGCACCGAAACCCTTGGCTCCGATGTTCCGAATCAAAAATTGTGAAGCGTGTAACCATAGCTAGCGGCGAACAGAGCTAAGTGATTCAAAAGACTCACGAAAACGCCGACTCTTTACTAAGCCATTGACTCTGCTAACATTTTTTTATGGACACAACGTATAATCTAAATGGCGGATTCAAGCCAACCATCAAGCGAGTTGCCGATCTCGGTGGCCCTGACTATTTCCCGACACCGAGGTGGGCCACTTTTGCGTTGATCGATAACGAAGAGTTTCGTGGTGATATTTGGGAATGCGCTTGCGGAGATGGAGCGATGTCCAAAGTGCTCGAGGAAACCGGGTGCTCTATCCGAAGCTCCGATCTGTACGAACGAGGTTATGGCGAAGCTAATGTCGACTTCCTTCAAGCGACGCAGAGCGCTTCAAATATCATTACAAACCCTCCATACAATTCGGCCGAAGGTTTCGTAAAGCGGGGCATTGAACTTGCGGATCAGAAATTTGCACTTCTGCTTCGGCTTGCCTTCTTGGAAGGCGCAAATCGCGCACGTTCAATTTTTTCCCAAACACCGCCCTCACGCGTTTGGGTGTTCAGCGAACGTATCACCTTCTACATGAAAGGCGCGGAAAAGGCCGGATCAGGTACAACAGCTTACGCATGGTACGTTTGGGACAAGAATGCTCCGACTGGAACCGAACTAAAATGGTTCAAGCCCGGCTACAAAGCGCGCTATAGCTAGAGCCCCCGAGCAATATGCTTCGCCCCTTTTGGAGTAAGTCTATACCCAACTCGCGGTATGTGCTCCAAAAGCCCACGCTTGATAAAATTGTCCGGCGATTTTTCGTGAGATTTGATGTTGCGGACCAGTTGCTCCCACATCTTTTCCCCTGGCCGCTTTTTCGAAGGCGATAGGTTGTTTCCAGACAATTTCACGACACTCGGTATCTCCGCATAAGCTCGCTTAAAGGTACAAATTTTGCTCGGCTGAGCCGCCGCAATTTTCATTACGCCCAGCGCGATATCATCTTCTGTAGCCGCCACGACCTTTCCTCCCTTAACAAATCCTTCCCATAAAATCCCAGCACCAAATGAAATATGCAAGTTAGATTGGCATCTGGACTTCCCGTTTTCGCGGAAACCAACCTCAAATCCGCAGAATTCCGGCATTTGCCAAAGCCCCCGCCGCCGTTATCCTCGCCCCCAACGAAAACGACAAAATGTCAGGGAGCAAGATCATGGCGGAGTACAATCGCCCGCTGCCCGCGCCGACGCCCGAAACACAACATTTCTGGGATGGCTGCCGGGATGGCGAACTGAGGCTGCAACGCTGCAAATCCTGCAAGGAAAGCTATTTCCCGCCGCGCCCGTTCTGCCCCGCCTGCAGCTCGCGCGATGTGGAAATCTACAAGGCGAGCGGCAAGGCAACGCTTTACTCCTACATCATAAATCACCGCCCGCGCCCTGATTTCGGCGAGGCGCCTCATTCGATCGCGGTCGTCACGCTGTCCGAAGGCCCGCGCATGATGACGAACATCGTCGATTGCCCGCAGACGCCGGAAGCACTCGTCCTCGACATGCCCCTCGAAGTCACCTTCGAGAAGGCGAGTGACGAGATCAGCCTCCCCAAATTCCGCCCGGCGAAAGGTTAGGACGATGAAGCAGAAAACAATTGCCGTCGTCGGCGCCGCCGAAACGACGGAAATGGGCAAGATCCCGAACATCTCGCAGCTCATGCTTCATGCCGATGCGGCGCTGAACGCAATGCGGGATGCAGGGCTCACCGCGAAGGACATCGACGGCATAGCGACTGCGGGCGACAGCCCCGTCGAAGTCGCCCACTATCTGGGCATCACACCCACCTGGGTGGACGGCACCAGCGTCGGCGGCTGCTCCTTCATGCTGCATGTCCGCCACGCGGCGGCCGCGATCAATGAAGGCCTCTGCAAGACGGTCCTCATCACCCATGCGGAGTCGGGCCGCTCCCGCGTCGGCGCGCGCCGCTTCGCCCGCGATCCGGCAAGCCAGCAAGGCCAGTTCGAAGTGCCCTACGGCATCACCAATCCGCCCTCCATGTTCACCATTCCCGCACTCCGCTACATGAAGACCTATGGTGTGACGGAAGCTGACCTCGCCCATGTCGCCGTCGTTCAGCGCGAATGGGCGGCGATGAACCCGCGCGCTTCCTTCCGCGATCCGATCAGCGTCGACGATGTGCTGAACTCGAAGATGATCGCCTGGCCTTTCCGCCTCCTCATGTGCTGCCTCGTGACCGATGGCGGCGGCGCACTCATTCTGACGAGCGCCGAGCGCGCGAAGGACTTCCCGCAAAAGCCGGTCTATATCCTCGGCACAGGCGAAAGCTGCGAAACGCCGATGATTTCGCAGATGGAAGACTTCACCACCTCGAAGGCCTTCCGCGTCTCGGGCAAAAAGGCCTTCGACGAGGCGGGCATCAAACATGCCGATGTCGACCATCTGATGATCTATGACGCCTTTGCCCATCTCCCCGTCTATGGCCTCGAAGATCTGGGCTTCTGCGAACGCGGCCAAGGTGCCGCCTTCATCCGCGAAGGCAACACGCGGCCGGGCGGAAAGCTCCCGCTCAACACCAATGGCGGCGGCCTCTCCTACATGCATTCCGGCATGTATGGCATGTATGCGCTGCAGGAAAGCGTGCGCCAGATGCGGGGCATCGCGCCGGCGCAGGTGCCCGGCGCGAAAATCTCCATCGCCCATGGCGTCGGCGGCATGTTCGCCGCCTCCGGCACCATCGTCTTCTCCAACGAAGCGCCCTGAAGCGTTTTCAGGAAAGTGGCACCCGGTTTTCCGTCCGAAAACGCGCCGACAAACAAGAGAGGGGCCGTCATGGATCTCGCAAAGCCGCGCATCGATGTCGGCCTCTTCACCACCAATCTCGAGCCCATGCTCGATTTCTGGCAGAACGAGGTGGGCCTGCCCTTCGATCACATGCTGCCACTTGGCGGCGGCGTGCAGCAGCACCGCCACGATCTTCTGGGCTCGGTGCTGAAGATCAATCATTCACGAAACGAACTGCCTATCGCCGCGCCCTCCGGCTACCGCGAATTGCTGATCGCGCGCGAGGGCTTGCGCGCGCCGCAACGCCTCACGGACCCCGATGGCACCAAGGTGACGCTGGTGCCGCCCGGCACGCATGGTGTCGAGCGCATCGGCATCCGGCTTGGCGTGCTCTACGTGAATGCCCATCGCCTCTTCTATGCCGTCGCCCTCTGCCTCCCCGACTTGCAGGAACTGGGCGGCCTCAGCTTCCTCTGCGGCGACAGCGTGATCCTGCTTGAGGAAGCCCGGGACGCGATTGCCGATGCCGCTTTCGAAGGGCCGGGATGGCGCTACATCACCATCCAGATCCGCAATACGGATGAGGAGCATGCCGCCATCCTCGCCCGCGGCGGCGCGGAAGGCCGCGCCCCGCAGACGCTCGGAAAGGTCGCACGCATATCCTTCGTTCGCGACCCCGACGGTAACTGGATCGAACTCTCCCAGCGCGCCTCGCTTGTCGGCGCGCTGGACTGAACGTCATTGTTCAACCTCACCGCCGCGTGATGCGGCGGCGTAGTTCTTCCGGCACGAACATCATGTCGTTCAGGTGCGAGGCATTGAAATCGATGCCGCTTTCCTCGTTCTTGAGGTTCTGCACGACATAGCGGCCCTCTACGAGATCGTAGACGACATCAGATGCATTGAAGCAGGTCGGCACATCGTAATACTGGATGATATGCGCTTCCTGCACGCGCCAGAGCCCGCCCCGCGCGTCGTAAAGCTCGCCCGCCACCATGTTGTAGCCATCCTCGTCGAAATAGGCGGTGCGGCGGCTATAGACATGGCGCTGCGTCGGCTTCAGCGTCGCGTCGGCGATCCAGACGCGGTGCTTTTCGTAGCGCACGAGATCCTGATTGATGTGGCCGGGCTTGATGATGTCGGCGTACTTGTGCGCCGGCGAGCTCAGCTCGTAGGAATTATAGGCGATGTAGCGCTCGCCGCGTCCCACCACCGTCCAGTCGAAACGGTCGAGTGGCCCCGAGAACACGTCGAAACTGTCCGCCGTCGACATCGCATCCGAGTAAATTTGCGGCGTGTCGTAATTGATGGCGCTGGTGCGCTGCACGCGCG
>JAJLKS010000266.1:0-2222 GCA_033838765.1 Alphaproteobacteria bacterium | reverse complement strand
CTTGATGTGCTGTCTTGCCCAACCATCTGCGGCGTCAACAAACCTCAGACCAAACTTTTCTTGCCCCTGACATTCGTTAACCTCTGCATAAATCAGAACATCCTCTCCTCTATCGGTGTGAATAAGGAGTGAAGGAGCAGACCAAGCACCGGGGAATCGCCTCAATTCATGCTTTAATTGACCCGAACTAGTCTCAATGCTTCTCCATTTTGTTCCCAAGAGAAGTCGAGCTGTCCGCGTTTCTGCAAGAAGTATTAAATCGCGGTCCGTTGGCATGGTGAAATTGCTTTCTTCATCAAGTCATTGGCGCGGCGGAATGTGGATTGTTTCTCCGTTTGGTCGAGGCCCCCGTCCAGGCCGGCCCAACCTTGCCGTGCCATCTGGATTGATGCGAATCTGTGCACCATCTTGAGCCGTACGAGGATAGGGAAATTCAGCGGAGGGGAATGGTGCCCAGGGGCGGGATCGAACCACCGACACTGCGATTTTCAGTCGCATGCTCTACCAACTGAGCTACCTGGGCGGAAGCTCCGGGACGGGCGAAAGAGGCGCCGTTCCGGCGAGGCCCGCGGTTTATAGGCAATAGAGTCCGGCCTGTCCAGAGGGGCTGGGCCTTGCGGTAAAGATCAATGGGGACCGCGGGTTAACGCCCGTCATCTTCCTCCGGGGGGCGGGACTGGGAGGCTTCGTCCCATTCGTCGGGCGGCTCGACGGCGGGGATGGCGTAGGTGCCTTTCAGCCAGCGGTTCAGGTCCACATCGGCGCAGTGCTTCGAGCAGAAGGGGTGGAACTTCTGCTGCGAACGCTGACCGCAGATGGGACAGGGGCGCGGCGGCTTCAGCGTCACGATCTTTGCGGCATCGTCGCTCATGGCGCGGCCTCGACGCTATTGCAGCGCGCCGACATCGATCTTCTCGCGCGAATAGGCGGGCTCGCCGATGAGGCTCACTTCCGCCGGCACGCGGCGGCGCAGGCGCTCCACGAGATAGGGATTGCCGCGCTCCAACCAATCCACCACTTCGGGCGAGGCGCGGGCGACAAGGGCGCGGCCCGGCGCGGCAGCGGCCTCGCGCGCGATCTTGCGGAGGAGATCGTTTGCCACGGTGGCGCAGGTTTTCCGCCGCGGGCGGCCATGCGGGAAGGCGGGCTCGGTCAAGAGCTTGTCCAGCGGCTCGCGGACGCGCTTTCGCGTCATCTCGACAAGCCCGAACTCCGACATGCCGGAAATCTGCGTCGGGACGCGATCCTTCGCGAAGCCGGTGTTCAATGCATCCAGCACCTTCTGGATGTTGTCGGGATTGTTCAGATGGATGAAGTCGATGACGATGAGGCCGCCGGTGCCGCGCAGGCGAAGCTGATAGACGATCTCTTCCACGGCTTCGAGGTTGATCTTGACGCTCGTTTCCTCAAGACCCGTTGCCGCCGTGTAGCGGCCGGAGTTCACGTCGATCGCGGTGAGGGCCTCCGTCGTCTCGATGGTGATCCAGCCGCCGGAGGGAAGCTCGGCGCGGGGCTCGAGCGCCGCTTCGATCTTGCCATCGACATCGTAGAGCGAGAAGAGATCGCCGGGGCCGTTGAACAATTGAACGCGGTCGAGCATTTCGGGCATGGCGCGGCGGCAATAGCGCTGCGCCTCGCCGAAGGCATCCGCACAATCGATCAATACACGCGCGGTCTGCGAGCTGACGCAATCGCGCAGCGTCTTCGAGACGGGATCGAGATCGTGGAACACGACGCTGGGCGGCACGGATTTCTTTTCTATCTCGCGGACCTTGCGCCACTCCTCGGCGAGCTGACGCGCATCGGCGGCGATGTCTTCCGACGTTGCGCCGATGGCGGCGGTGCGCACGATGAAGCCTGCGGGCTCGCCGGTGACGCCCATGGGATTGAAGCGCTCGACCATATCCTCGACAAGTGCTGTGAGCCTTGCGCGCTCATCCTCATCCTCAATGCGGCGCGACAGCGCGACGCCGGACTGGTTCGGCACCAGCACGAGAAGGCGGCCGGGGATGGTGACATTCGCGGAGAGACGCGCGCCCTTGTCGCCGATCGGGTCCTTCACCGCTTGCACGAGAATGGCCTGACCTTCATGCACACAGGCGCTGATGGGCGGCAGCGTGCCTTCATCGAGGCCCGTGAGCTCGCAGAGGCAACGCGCCTCGCGCGCGCCGAGAAAGCCCGCGCGCTCGAGCCCCACTTCGACGAAGGCGGCCTGCATGCCG
>JAJLKS010000265.1:0-1759 GCA_033838765.1 Alphaproteobacteria bacterium | reverse complement strand
ATAGACTTCGGCGCCAAGCCGCAGATAGTCCTCGGCCATTTCCTTGCCGAGCCCCGTGCCGCCGCCGGTTACGAGAATGCGCTTGCCCTTCAGCAGATCGTTGCGAAACATCGAATACATCATGTCCTCCGCGGATGTGTTTTGCCGGGGAGATTAGCTTCTCGTTTGCGCGCCGTCTCGCTTTTCGGTGTGACGTAGCGGAACGCTCAGTCGCGCCCGCGCGTCAGCAGGACGTTCCAGATGCGCACCGCAATGAAGATCGGGATGACGACGACCGCGCCAAGCAGCAGATATTGCAGCGACCAGTCGATGGCCTCGAAGCCCATCTCCCAGATGCGGGCGATCGTCTCGATGAAATCGCGCCAGAGGTCGATCGGCTTGATGCCGAAAACCGCCAGAACCACGCCCACCGCAATCGAAGCGATGGCAAGCTTGAAAAGCGTGGGCAGGACGGGCCCGCCGAAAAACCGGTTCATGTGACTTGTCTTCCCATTTTCACGCCGCCCGCCACTGCCTCCGGGGGTCATTCCGCCTTGGCATTATAGATCGTCCGCACAGGGAAGGGGATAGTGATTCCGCCCTCGTCGAAGCGCTCCTTGACCCGCCGCATCAGGTCGAAACGGGTTGGCCAGTAGTCGGCATTCATAACCCAGACCCGCAGCACGACATTCACCGAACTGTCGCCAAGGCTGATCACGCCGATAAAGGGTTCGGGATCGGCAAGGCAGCGATCATCCGCTTCGATTTCCTTTTTGATGATATCCATCGCCTTGCCGATATCGTCGCCATAGGAAATGCCATAGGTGATGTCGAGCCGGCGCGTCGGGTGGTAGGTGTAGTTCGTGATCGGCTTTCCCCAGACATCGCTGTTCGGCACGATGATCTGGACATTGTCGGGAGTCGCAAGCTCAGTCGTGAAAAGCGTCAGCGCCTTGACGGTTCCGGCAACGCCGCCCGCCTCGACATAATGACCACTACGGAACGGACGGAAGATGAGCAGCATCACGCCGGCGGCGACATTCGAGAGCGTTCCCTGCAGGGCGAGGCCGACGGCAAGGCCTGCCGCACCGAGAACCGCGATGAGGCTCGCGGTCTGCACACCGAATTTGGCCAGCACGGCAAGTACGGTGAAGATGAGAATAAGATAGCGAACCACCGTGCCGAAGAAGCTTTTGAGCATGTCGTCGAAGGCCGGCACGCGGTCGAGCGCCTGAATGGTCCAAGTCCGGCAGCGCCCTGCGAACCAGAAGCCGAGGATCAGGATGGAGATGGCGATGAGAAGGTTTACGCCTCCTTCCACGATCTGCGGCAAAAGAACATCGATCTGATCGCGGAGCGCGGGCGGCAGCTGGTCGAGCATCGGCAAAAATCCTCACTTTTCGTTCGATTTCGTACAGTGTCCCATGTGTGACCGTGGATTTGAACCTCGGGAAATGGGCTATTTTCGGGCAAGCCGGGGCTGATACGCTGCAATCATGACAGTGTTGCTTCCCGCCATGCCTGATGGCGATCTTCTGCCGCCCGTTTTCGCCCGCTGGTTCGAAAGCCGCGGCTGGTACCCGCGCGGCCATCAGCTTGCGCTGGTGGAACTCGCAAGGGCCGGCAAATCCGCGCTTCTCATTGCGCCCACGGGAGCAGGCAAGACGCTCGCGGGATTCCTGCCCAGTCTTGTCGATCTCGCCGGCCGGCCAGGAGCCGGCAAGCCCGCGCTCCACACGCTCTACATTTCGCCGTTGAAAGCTCTCGCTGTCGACGTGAA
>JAJLKS010000264.1:0-12603 GCA_033838765.1 Alphaproteobacteria bacterium | reverse complement strand
GCAGGACTGGCAGGTTCGCTTCGCCGTCTCGCGCGCCGACGGCGTCGCCGAAGTCGCAACGGTGGGCGGCTTCGTCCGGCAATATGCGATCATCGTCGATCCGTTGCTGCTGAAAAGCACGGGGCTGACGCTGGCCGATATCGCCGCTGCGGTACGCACCGGCAACATGGATGTCGGCGGCCGCACCATCGAGCTTGCCGAAACCGAATTCATGATCCGCGGCCGCGGCTATCTCGCCGGCATCGAGGACATCGAGAAGATCGTGCTCCGCGCCGAGGGCGGCACGCCGCTTCTGTTGCGCGACGTGGCGCGCGTCGAACTCGCACCCGATGAGCGGCGCGGCGTCGCCGAAATGGGCGGCGAGGGCGAGGCGGTTTCCGGCATCGCCCTGCAGCGCCATGGCGCCAATGCGCTCGACGTCATCGAAAACGTCAAACGGGAGCTTGCGGCCGTTGCGCCGAGCCTGCCCGGCAACACCGAAATCGTCGAGGTCTATGACCGTTCGGCGCTGATCGGCCGCGCCATCGACACGCTGGTGCGCACGCTCGTCGAGGAAAGCATCGTCGTGGCGCTGGTCTGTTTTCTCTTTCTCTGGCACGCGCGCAGCGCGCTTGTCGCCATCGTCACGCTGCCGGTCGGCATTCTGATGGCGCTTGCCGCCACCCATGTGCTCGGCATCCCCTCCAACATCATGAGCCTCGGCGGCATCGCGATCGCGATCGGCGCCATGGTCGATGCGGCGATCGTGATGATCGAAAACGCCCACAAGCGACTCGAACATGCGCCGCCCGGCGCCTCGCGCACCGCCGTCGTCATCGAGGCGGCGCAGGAAGTGGGCCCGGCACTCTTTTTCAGCCTGCTGATCATCACCGTCTCCTTCCTGCCGATCTTCACGCTGGAGGCGCAGGAAGGCCGCCTTTTCAAGCCGCTCGCCGCCACCAAGACCTTCGCGATGGCGGCAGCCGCCCTTCTCTCGATCACGCTGGTGCCGGTGTTGATGACGCTCTTCATCCGCGGCCGGATCGTGCCGGAGGCCGAAAATCCGCTCAACAAGGCGCTGATCTGGCTCTACCGGCCGGTGATCCGGCTGGTGCTGCGCGCCCGCGGCGCCACCATCCTCGCTGCCGTCGTCGTGCTCGCCGTCACGGTGGTGCCGCTCAGCCGCATCGGCTCGGAATTCATGCCGAACCTCAACGAGGGAACGCTCCTCTACATGCCGACGACGCTGCCGGGCCTTTCGGTGACGAAGGCGGCCGAACTTCTGCAGACACAGGACCGGATCATCGCCTCCTTTCCCGAGGTCGCCTCGGTCTGGGGCAAGGCGGGCCGCGCCGACAGCGCGACCGACCCCGCGCCGATGGAAATGTTCGAGACCATCATCAACCTGAAGCCCGAAAGCGACTGGCGGCCGGGCATGAACCTCGACAGGCTGATTGCCGAAATGGACACCGCGCTCCAGTTTCCGGGCGTCTCCAATGCCTGGACCATGCCCATCAAGGCCCGCATCGACATGCTCTCGACCGGCATCCGCACGCCGGTCGGCGTCAAGATCTTCGGGCCCGATCTCGTCGAGCTCGAACGGATCGCCCGCGAAATCGAAGCCACCCTGCGCGCCGTTCCCGGCACCTCGTCGGCCTATGCCGAGCGCGTCAATGGCGGCTATTTCCTTGACATCAAGCCCGACCGCGACCGCATCGCCCGGCACGGCCTCTCGATGGAGACGGTACAGGAGACGATCGCGATGGCGCTGGGCGCGAAAGCTCTCACCACCACGGTCGAGGGGCGCGAGCGCTATGACGTGGTGCTGCGCTATCCCCAGGCCTCCCGCGTCGATCCGGACGCGATCGCGCGCGAGGTTTTCGTCACGACGCCCGCCGGCGCCGCAGTGCCGCTCGGCGAGATCGCCGACATCGCGCGGGCGCGCGGCCCCACCATGGTGCGCACCGAAAGCGGCCAGCCGGTCGTCTATGTTTTTGTCGATATCCGCGACCGCGATCTCGGCGGCTATGTCGGCGAGGCGCGGCGCGTGGTCGCAAGCGAAGTCGCGCTGCCGCCCGGCTACACGGTGGCCTGGAGCGGCCAGTTCGAATATCTGGCCCGCGCGCAGCAGCGTCTTGCCGTCGTCATCCCGGTCACGCTGCTGGTGATCTTCCTGCTCCTCTATCTCAACTTCAAAGGCCTGACCGAGACCTTCATCGTGATGTTGTCGCTGCCCTTCGCGCTGGTCGGCGGGCTCTGGTTGATGGCGGCGCTCGATTTCAACATGAGCGTCGCTGCCGCCGTCGGCTTCATCGCGCTGGCGGGCGTCGCTGCCGAAACCGGCGTCGTGATGCTGCTCTATCTCGACCACGCGCTTCGCGACGCGAAGGCGCTCGCCGCGGCCGAGGGCCGCGCCTTCACCCGCGCCGATCTCAACGGCGCGATCATGGAGGGCGCCGTCGGGCGCGTGCGGCCGAAAATGATGACGGTCATCACCATCATGGCGGGCCTGCTGCCGATCCTCTGGGCGACCGGCACCGGCGCCGAGGTGATGCAGCGCATCGCCGTGCCGATGATCGGCGGCATGGTGTCCTCCACCATCCTCACCCTCGTCGTGATCCCGGCGATCTACGCGATCGTCCACGGCATGGGGCTATTGAAAGGCGATGCCGGCACTGCCGGTTGAACGACAACGACGATCACACAAGGGAACAGCTGCAAGAGATATCTCGCGGAAGCTCAACGCTCATCTGGACAAAAAGGGGCGACGGCGCGGGATTGCGTCAGGCCGCCTCCACTTTGAGACCCACAGCCTTCCATTCCGGAAATCTGTCTTCGAGCCGCCGTACATGAAAGCCTCCCGCCCGCAGCAACGCGACGGCTTCGAATGCCAGAACGCAGTAGGGGCCCCGGCAATAGACGAGAATCTCGCGGTCCACCGGCAGGCTCGAAAGCCGGGCATCGAGTTCGGACGGCGGCACATTGACCGCACCGGGCATATGCCCCGCTTCGAACTCGTCGCGCGGGCGGACGTCGAGGACCAGGACACTGTCGTTACGCAGGCAGCGTTTCAACTCCGCGCGCGACACCGGCTCGAAGGTGTCAAGCTCACCGAAGCAGGTCGCCACGATTTCGCTAACTTCGGCGATATTTCGTTCGGCGATACGCCGGAAACCCCACCGAACCTCGATCAGGCCGGTTCGACATTGCTATTGCGAGCGCAAGTGCAGTTCCCATCGCTCTATGGCATCGCGCATCTCGTCCATATAAGCATGCCGTTGATAGACCGCGACGATCCCGCTTGTCGTTCCCGAAATATGATTCAGGAGCTTCTCGGTTACATGAACGGGAACGCCGAGCGCGGCAAGATTGGTCGCGCATGTACGCCTGAGATCGTGTAGCGTCCAGTGATCTATCGGGCATCCCTTGTCGAAGTTCGGCTTTCCCTTTGACCATCCGTCGAAAGCCGTATGCTTTCCGCGAGCAGGGAAGAGGAGGAGAGCCTTCTCGTCCGCGTCCTCGTATTCCCGGCGCTCTTCTCTTGATTGCTGCGCTTGCAATAATGCACGCTTCAGAATTACTTCCGCCATCTCACCGAATGGAAAAGCATGTTGACGCTTGTTCTTGGTAACCGTGGCGGGCAGAGTGATCGTTCGGCTGTCAAAGTCGATCCAGTCCGCCTGAAGTGATGCGATCTCGCCCCTGCGCTGTCCGGTCAGCAGAAGCAGCTGAACGATACTGTTGAATGTCGTATCCCTTTCCCTGGCGTGACCGAGAACGGTCCTGATTTCGTCTTGGGTAAGGACGCGGTCTCGTGGCAGCGATTGTTTTGGCGCCTGAAGTCGTTCGCACGGGCTGCGATCAACATAGCCTCGCCGGAATGCCCAGTTGAAGAACAGTCGGATCACAGCAAACGCATGACGGGCCTCACCAGGAGTTTTGTGCATCTTGTCGATGATCCGGGAAATTTCCCGCGCCTGAATATGCTCCAGCTTCTCGTGACGAAGAGATGGAAGAAAGTGCTTTTCGAGCTGGCGTTTGGTTTCGGCCCGCGTTCGCGGCTTTGGATAGTTCTCAGGGAAATGTGCCGCGAGGAACAGCTTGAGGCCGGCTTCAAAATCAATCGGCGGAGCCTCATGTTTGCCGAGCGTGCGTTCGGCAAGTATCTGTTTTGCTGCCTTCCTCGCATCTTGGAGACTGATCGTAGGGTAACGGCCGATCGTCGTCCGCTTGCGATTGCGTCCGTGAACGACAACGAACGATTTGACGCCGCCCTGCGATACCCGCACACCGAAGCCGGGCAAGGTGTCGTCGGCATACGTCACTTGCCCCTTGACAGGAGGCTGCAAAGTCTTCAGCGAAATGTCGGTGAGGCGCATTCTTAGGCTCCGCCTAGGCTCTCACATCGGCCGTGTAGGGACGATTTCGTATGTTCCAGTATATTCTTATAACTATCTGATTTTCAACAAGAAAATTCACTTGTGGCGACACTATGTTCAGTTATGAAAAGCGCCAAAATCTTTCAACGAATCTGAGGGTCGGACGTTCGAATCGTTCCGGGCGCGCCATTTTCTCACGGGCATCAGAAATAGCTGTCGAGGAAGCGCGTGGCCGCGTCCGAAAGCCCGATGATCTTGTTCGTCGCCTGGCGGTAGAACTTGAAGTTGAGTTCTGTCTCGGGGCGTCCGTCGTCCCAGTCCGTGAAGGACTTGAGGTCGCGCCGCCCGAGCGGGCGCTTCGCGGGGACGATGTGCGACACCGAGATGCTCACCCGCGGCGTTTGCCGCGCGACGCGCGGCATTGGCGATAACGCCTCGGCGGAAGAAACAGTGCCGCGAGCGACGAGACCGCACCCGCCTTCATTCTCGCTTGCGAAGAGGAATATCCTGTCGCCCTTCGCAATCGTCTTGCCGCCATACATGGTTTTCTGAGCGGCAAAGGTGAAGCGCCTTGCAGCCGGGTCGGGAATTCCGGTCTTGATCGCAAATGCCATGTCGAGCCTCCCGCAGTCTCACTAGATGCTAGGAGCGCCTGCCGCGCCAAACCAGGCCCAATTCTGCCCAATGACAGGGCCTCACCCCGGCCAGTAAATATACTCGTCCTCTTCCGTCGCTTCCTCTTCCAGCGTCTTGTCGATCGTCACCGGCATTTCGGCGACCGCAGGGAAGAGCGGGTCGCGCTGCGTCGCGTTGTGTGCGTCCACCAGCGCGCGAAGCTCCGCCACCTTTTCGGGCATCGCCTCGGCGAGGTTGTTCTGCTCCGTCGGGTCTTCGTTGAGGTTGTAGAGCCAGACCTTGTTGGGCCGTTCGGCGAACTGCAGCTTCCAGCCATCCTTGCGCATGGCATGGTAATGCCCGTCGCGCCAGAAGATCGCACGGCCGGGTTCTTCCACCTCCGCGTCCTTCGCAAAAGGAAGAATGTCGATGCCGTCGATCACGCGGTCGCCCGGCAGGGTGGCGCCTGCCGCGGCTGCAATCGTCGGGAAGAGGTCGAGATGGGCGACGGGCACGTCGCGCTCCACGCCTTCCCCGATCCGGCCCGGCCAGCGCACGAAGAGCGGCACGCGGATTCCGCCCTCGAAATAGGTCAGCTTCCAGCCGCGGAAGGGCTTGTTGATCTCCGGCAGGCCGATATAGCCAGGCCCTCCATTGTCGCTCGAGAAGATCACGATGGTGTTGTCGTCGAGACCGTTTTCCTTCAGCGTCTCCATCACGCGGCCGACGCTGCGGTCGAGCGCGCGGATCATCGCTGCATAGACGCGCTCGCGGTGGTCCTCGATATGCGACAGCGCATCGTAGTCCGCCTTCGATGCCTGCAGCGGTGTATGCACTGCCCAATGCGCGAGATAGAGGAAGAAGGGCCGGTTCCTGTTCGCCTCGATCGCCTTTACCGCTTCATCCGTATAGAAATCGGTGAGATAGCCCTTCGGCTCGAACCATTCGCCCGCATTGTAGGACGTCGCATATTGCATCCGCGCCCAGAGGAACTGGTCGATCGGATCGAAAGGCAGTTTCGCATTCACGGCGTCGGGATGATCTTCCGGCAGGAAGAGCCCGCTTTCGAGCATCACGCTTTCATCGAAGCCCTGTGCATTGGGCAGGAACTCTTCCGAATTGCCGAGATGCCACTTGCCGATATGAATGTTGTGATAGCCGGCAGGCTTCAGCACTTCGGCAAGCGTGATTTCCTCGCCCGGCAGGCCCTGCTCGCGGAAGGGGGGTGCCTTCGCCGCCGCCTCGCGGTCGACAAGCAATTCGTGGAACCGCGAGCCGTCATTGTAGAACATGTCGACGATGCGCGTCATGCCGGGCGGTGTTGGTGTGAACTCGAAGCCGGTCCGCGTACCGTAGCGCCCGGTCATGATCATGGCACGCGACGGCGCGCAGGCAGCCGTGCCGGCATAGGCAGTGGAGAAATTCGCGCCGGAGCGCGCCAGCGCGTCGATGTTCGGCGTCTCGATGATGCCGCCGCCATAGAGGCTGATATCGTTGAAGCCGAGATCGTCTGCAAGGATGAGCACGACATTGGGAGGGCGCTGCCCTTCGGCCGCTTCCGCCGGGCCCTGCTGCCAGACGATCTCGCGATTGGGCGCGACGGGCGTTGCATCGCGCGCCCGGGTCGCCACGGCATAGAGGATGACGTCCTTGCGGAAGATGTAGGCCGTGCCGGCCAGCGCGGCGAGCGCGACGACCGCCGCCAGCGAATAGATCTGCCACTTTTTCATCTGCCACCCTCCCGGCCGGAAACAATTGGCACAATTAATGACATAAATTATTGGCTGACGGAAGGGCAGGGCCGCATTTGCCGCCCGTGGCGGAAATCGTCATCCGGATGTTCGCTGCTGAACGGCAAACAGGCAGGATTCTCACGCGGGAGTGAGTTCCGGAATTGCACCGATGGGGCTATCCTCTCCGGCAGGAAAGCGCCGCGCAGCACGGCGTCGGGAATATTCAATCGGGAGACGTCCATGAAGACGCGCATAACGGAACTCTTCGGCATCAAGCATCCGGTCATTCAGGGCGGCATGCATTTCGTCGGCCTCGCGGAAATGGCGGCGGCCGTTTCCAATGCCGGGGGCCTGGGCATCATCACCGGCCTCACCCAGCCGACGCCCGAAGCGCTCGCGAAGGAAATCGCGAAGTGCAACGGCATGACGGACAAGCCCTTCGGCGTGAACCTCACCTTCCTGCCGGGCTTCGCCAACCCGCCCTATCCCGAATATATCGACGCGATCATCGCAGGTGGCGTGAAGATCGTGGAAACGGCGGGCCGCAGCCCCGAAGCCTACATGCCCAAGATGAAGGAAGCCGGCATCAAGGTGATTCACAAATGCACCTCCGTCCGCCATTCGTTGAAGGCGGAGCGCATCGGCTGCGATGCGGTGAGCGTCGACGGTTTCGAATGCGGCGGCCATCCGGGCGAAGACGACATTCCGAACATGATCCTGCTGCCCCGCGCGGCCGAAGAGCTGAAAGTGCCTTTCGTCGCCTCGGGCGGCATGGGCACGGCCTCGCAGCTCGTGGCCGCCCTTGCGCTCGGCGCCGACGGCATCAACATGGGCACGCGCTTCATCGCGACCAAGGAAGCGCCTGTGCATGAGAATGTGAAGAAGGCACTGATTGCGGCCTCCGAACTCGACACCCGCCTCATCATGCGCCCGCTCCGCAACACCGAGCGTGTGCTGGCGAACGCCGCCGTCGACAAGATCGTCGAGATCGAGAAGACGAAGGGTGCGGCAACCACCATCGACGACATCAAGGAGCTTGTCGGCGGCGTCTATCCGCGTGTCATGCAGGGCGGCGAGATGGATGCGGGCGCCTGGAGCTGCGGCATGGTCGCCGGCCTCATCCATGACATCCCGACCTGCAAGGAACTGATCGAAGGCATGGTCGCGGAAGCCGAACAGATCATCCGCAAGCGTCTCGAAGGCTTCCTCGCCGCCTGAGCGGTGCAGGGTCCAACATGAAGAAGGGCGGTCCATGCCGGGCCGCCCTTTTTTCATGCCATCTCGAAATCGTCCCAGCGCGGATTGCTCATTTCCTCCTCGAAGCGCTCGAAGGTCCAGGGCCAGGAGGCGACGTTGCCGTGCTTGTCGATATACCAGCTGCTGCAGCCCGTGGCCCAGACCGTGCCGGGCAGCGCCGCGCGCACATCGGCATTGAAGCGTTCGGCGGCTTCGCGTTTCTGCGCAATCTCCGAGATGCTCCCTCGCGCCAGCCGCTCGATCAGCCGGAGCGCATAGCCGAACTGGTTTTCCGCCGTCAGCAGCCAGGAGAAATTACCGATCGGGCTATTCGGCCCGCCGATCATGAACCAGTTGGGAAATCCGGGCGCGGTCACAGCGAGATAGCCCTTGTTGCCCTCGGCCCAGGCATCTTCGAGCGCGCGCCCGCCGGTACCGCGGACGTCCATCGGCCGCATCAGCCGGTGCGTGTCGAAGCCCGTCGCAAAGACGATCACGTCAAGCTCATGAAGCCGCCCGTCCTTCGTACGGATGCCTTTGGCCTCGATCCGGTCGATGGGATCGGTCACGAGTTCGGCATTCGGCCGCTGGATCGCATCGTAGAAATTTTCCGACAGGATCAGCCGCTTGCAGCCGACCGCATAGTCCGGCGTCAGCTTCGCGCGGAGTTCGGGATCGTGCACGCTGGTCTCCAGATAGTCGCGGCAGACCTGCACGAGCTTCGTGTAGGCGCGGGGATTGGCGCCGACGATGGCGGCAGCGAATTTCGAATTGTTCTCGTCCGAAATGCGCCGGTATTCGGATTCGAGTAGATCGGGCCGCGCGCGGAAAAGCGCCTTCTGTTCTTCCGGTATCGGCCCCTGCATCAGCGGCGCAATCCACTGCGCCGTGCGCTGGAAAAGCGAGTAATTCGCGACCTTCGGTACCAGCGCGCCCGTGATCTGCGTCGCCGTCGAGCCCGTGCCGATCACGCCGACGCGCTTGCCGGTGAGCTCGAGACCGTCCTTCCACCGCGCGGTGTGAAACGCTTCGCCTGCGAAACTTTCGCGCCCCGGAATGTCGGGATAGACCGGATGGTGGAGAACGCCTATCGCCGTGATCACGGCATCGAACGCACCCTGTGGGCCCGATGTCGTGTCGACATGCCACTTGCCATCCTGCCAGACCGCACGGATCACTTCCTCGCCGAAGCGGATCGACCGCTCGACGTCATACTTCTTCGCAACGGCCTTCAGGTAATCGAGTATTTCCGCGCCGGGTGCACAGACACGGCTCCAGTCCGGATTGGGCTCGAAGGAGTAACGATAGCCATGTGAGGGCACATCGCATGTGACGCCCGGATAGCGGTTGTCCCGCCACGTGCCGCCCAGCGCCTTCGCTTTCTCATAGATGGTGACGTCGTGGAAGCCCGCCTCCCGCAGCTTGATGAGAGCCATCATGCCGGATGCGCCGGCGCCGATTACCGCAAGCCGCAAATTCCGCCGTTCCGTCATGCCGTCTTCACCACTTCGAGTTTCAGCTCTTCGATCATCGCGTCGCGAATCTGGAACTTCTGAACCTTGCCCGTCACCGTCATCGGGAGTTCCGCAACGAAACGCACATAGCGCGGCACCTTGTAGTGGGCGATCTGGCCCTTGCAGAACGATTTGATCTCGTCTTCCGTGGCGCTCTCGCCGGGCTTCAGCTTCACCCAGGCGCAGATTTCCTCGCCGAACTTCGGATCGGGCACACCGACCACAGCCACATCCTCGATCTTCGGATGGCGATAGAGATATTCCTCGATCTCGCGCGGATAGACGTTCTCGCCGCCGCGGATCACCATGTCCTTCAGCCGCCCGACAATGTTGCCATAGCCTTCCGCATCGATGGTGGCGAGGTCGCCCGTGTGCATCCAGCCTTCCGCGTCCACCGCCTCGGCAGTCTTTTCCGGGTCGTCCCAATAGCCGATCATCACCGAGTACCCTCGAGTGCAGAGCTCGCCCGGCGTTCCCGGCGGCACGGTCTTGCCGTCGAGGTCGACGATCTTGCATTCGAGATGCGGCTGCACCCGGCCGATGGTCGAGACGCGCGGCTCCAGCGGATCGTCTTCACCGGTCTGGAAACTGACCGGGCTCGTCTCCGTCATGCCATAGGCGATGGTGACATCCGTCATATGCATGTCGGAAATGACCTTCTTCATCACTTCGACAGGGCAGGGCGAGCCCGCCATGCAGCCTGTGCGAAGAGAGGAGAGATCGAATTTCGAAAACTCCGGATGCGAAAGCTCGGCAATGAACATGGTCGGCACACCGTAAAGTCCGGTGCATCGTTCCTTCTCCACCGCCTGCAGCACGGCGAGCGGATCGAAGGCTTCGGCCGGATAGACCATCGTCGCGCCATGGGTAAGGCAGCCGAGATTGCCCATCACCATGCCGAAGCAGTGATAGAGCGGCACGGGTATGCAGAGCCTGTCGCCCTGTTTGAGGCCGATGCTGCGGCCGACGAAGAAGCCATTATTGAAAATATTGTGATGTGAAAGCGTCGCGCCCTTCGGCAGGCCAGTCGTTCCGCTCGTGAACTGGATGTTGATCGGATCGCGGCAGTCGAGATCGCGCTCCGTCATTGCAAGCATACGGCGCTCTTCGTCGCCAGCGAGGCCGGCGATTTCATCGAAACCCAGCCAGCCCTTGCGCGGCGTCCCGCCGATCTGGATCGCATGTTTGAGATGCGGCAGCCGCGCCGCGGCGATGGTGCCGGTCGAGCGCGCAATCTCCGGCGCAAGCTCCTCCACCATCGCCACATACTCGGAGGTCTTGAACCGTTCCGGCGCCACAAGCGCGGAAACGCCCACCTTGTTCAGCGTGTATTCGAGCTCGGAGAGACGGTAGGCAGGATTGATATTGACGAGAATGACGCCGATCTTTGCTGTCGCGAATTGCGTCAGCGTCCATTCCGCATTGTTGGGCGACCAGATGCCGAGCCTGTCGCCGCGCCGGAGCCCGAGCGCGAGAAGCCCGGCCGCCAGTGCGTCGGCCTTTGCATCGAGTTCGGCATAGGTCCATCGGATGCCCTGATGCACGGAGACGAGCGCCTCCGTGTCCGGCCATTTCTCCGCCGCCGCCCTCAGCGCCGCGCCGATGGTTTCCTCGCGAAGCGGCGGCGTCGTGGCGCCGCGCACATGGGCTTCCTTCATCGCATCCTCCCTCTTCCCCGGCGTCATTATCGGCGCGAGGGAGCCGCCACTCAATGGGGAAGCAGGTCGAGCGCCCCCGTATCGAGAACATGGTCCGCGCCGCCGCGCAGCATCTGGAAGAACATGTTGTCGCCGCGTTCGGTCCGCTCGACGATCATCGAGGCGGTGAAAGCCATGTTGAAGAGCGAGAAGCTGTAAAGCGCGTAGTGCCGCATCATCTCCTCGAACGAGTAGCCCTTCACGCCAAGTGCGGCGAGCTGGCGATGATAGGCGGCAAGAAGGTCTTTCTCGTGTTCGCGCCGTACCTCGCGCTGCAGCGCACCGCTCAGGAAATAGGAAACATCCGCCATGCAGCAGCCAAAGCCGATGGATTGCCAGTCGACGACGGACACCGGATAGCCGCCTTCCGCCGTTCCGAACATCATGTTGTCCGGCCGGAAGTCGTTGTGCGTCAGGCATTTCGGCCCGTCATAGCCGTCCTTGAAGAATTCGTAGTTGCGCGTGATCGCCTCGCCGATCTCCACGCAGTCGGCGGATATCCGCTCGCCATAGCGCTCGCGGAAGGCCTGCCAGAGAAGCCGGATGAGATCGGGTTGTGTCCGCTTCGGCGCGGCCTTCGTCTCGAAGAGCCAGGCAATCTCGTCCATCGAGGCATCGTTCCAGTGCGACGCATGAAGCTTTGCCGCCTCGGCGAGCACGAGCGCGGCTTCCGCAACGCTCGTTCCCTTCATCTGGTCTCCAGGCTGCGCCGGCGCCAGGTCTTCCATGATGAGCACGAAATCGCTCGTCTCCGGGTCGACATCGGCGTGAAGGCAGATCGGCGTCGTCACGCCCGCACTTGGCTTCAGGTGGCGGTAGAAATTCACTTCGCGGATGTAGTTTCCGAAATTCACGCCCGTTGCGCGGCTCTCGGGATCGGACGAGGGAAACTTGCCGACAACCGTGCGTGGCGCATCGCCTGCATCGCCCTTATAGTCGAGAGTGAACCGCACACTCTCGCCTACCTGACCGGTGCCGACGCGCTTGCCCGTGAGGCTTGCCACCGTCACGTCATGCCCGGCATTCCGCAGCACGGCGGTCATCCATTCGGGCGTCACCGCCGCCGATGCAAGGATCGGCAGTTCGATCGTCGCTCCCATCTCTTTCCTCCCGTCCCGGTCTCTGCCGGGTTTTCAGTCCGGTATTTTCGTTATGTTGTGCACATAGACTTCGTTGAGCTTGATGCGGTCGCCTTCCAGCACCACAAGATCGAAGCCGCGCATCAGGCCCTTCGATCCATCGGGCATCGAGATCGTCGCATACCAGCGTCCGCAGAATCCGTTGGCCGTCGTCCATGTCTCATGCGGCGCATAGTGGATCGGCGGTGTCGAGTCGAAAAGCTGCTTGAGATAGGCGCCAAGCGCCTCCTCGCCCTTGAGCCCGTCCGGCACCTGCGGATCGCGATAGACAGTGTCCGCCGAATAGAATTTCAGCAGCCCCGCCACGTCCT